>JAAXHR010000239.1:2570-8762 GCA_012270805.1 Dehalococcoidia bacterium | reverse complement strand
CATGATACGTATATCGCCGACGGCCTAGTGAGGTCGATATATTTCCACTTTCCGATACTGGCTCAGGAGTCGGCTATCGGTGCGGAGTACGCGGAGTGCGCGGGCGAGCAAGGCGCGGAGCATTTTTGGGCCTACGTCGATGCAGTATACGAGCATCAATCGGAGATTTCGGAGCAGCTCCTTGGAGATTTGGCGGCAGATTTGGGCGTTGAAGCAGACGCGATGAACGAGTGCCTAGCATCGCGTAGGCACAACACGACTTGGCAGATCGATCGGGCACGTGGCGAGGCTATGGGCGTACAATCCACTCCAACAATCTTCCTCGCGTATGTAGACAAGGATGGCGAGGAAGTGCGGTTGCAGTTCCGCGGCGCGCGGGATTTCGACAACATATCGCAGATAATCGATGCGATCTTGAGGGATATCGAGCAGTGAAGATAACGAAGATAACGCCCTATTTGGTGTCGGCTCCGGCACCGTTCCTTCCGACCGCGAGCGACAGCGGCGGCATAGTACGCAACCGCGAATACCTGTTTGTGGAGGTAAATACCGATGAAGGTGTAACCGGCTGGGGCGAGGTCACATGCACTCGCGATCAGGCGAATCGTGGTGTCGCATCGTTGATCTCGCATGTGTCTGATCTCTTAGAAGGCGATGACCCGAAGAACATCGAGAAGATCTGGCACAAAGTGTTCCGACACTTCACGTACATGGGTTCGAGAGGCGCGACGACGAGCGTGATTTCGGGGATCGACATCGCCCTGTGGGATATACGCGGCAAAGTGTTAGGCGTCCCAGTCTACGAACTGCTTGGCGGCCCGGTTCGGGATGCAGTCGATGTTTACTGCCATCCGCAGGACGGCGTGACAGCCGATGAGTTGGCGCAACACTGCAAGGCGATTGTGGAGACAGGGCAGACATCGATAAAGACGGATCCTTGGTATCCGCATCATCCAGACGAGATCGACGGGTATATGTCGGGACGATTGACTGCTGAAGCAGAGAACTTGGGCGTCGAAAAGATCGCGGCGGCGCGTGAAGCGGTTGGTCCGGACATCGAGATATTGATCGACAACCACGCTCGGTTCGATGTTCCTACGGCGATACGCTTGGCGAAAGCGTTGGAGCCATACGACATCTTCTGGTTCGAGGAGCCGGTCGGCGTGGAGTCGAACACGGCCTTGAAGCAGGTCCGGGATGCAACGAACGTCCCGATCTGCGTGGGCGAACGGATCCACACTCGGTGGGAGTTCGTGCCCATCTTGGAGCAGGGACTGGCCGACTTCATCATGCCCGACATCACGTGGACTGGAGGCATATCGGAGTTGAAGAAGATATGCGTGCAGGCGGAGTGTTACTACATCCCGGTGTCGCCTCACGACGCGAGCGGACCGATCAACGTGATCGCCGGCGCACAAGTCATGATCACCGTTCCGAACTGCTACCGCGTCGAGACATCCCGGGCAGACCTGCACGCGTACGACTGCCTCATGGATGTGCCGCTAGATATTCGGGGCGACAAGATCCACCTTGACCCGGACCGCCCAGGCATCGGCATCGAGATGGACCGCGAGTATCTGAAGGCGCATTCAGTGGAATAACGCGCTAGTTGTCGCTCATTTCCATCCAAAAATGAGCGACAACCTGATTTGAGTCGCATAAGTGAGCGACAAAGCAGGTTGATGATCATTTTTACGGTAAAATGATCATCAAATCCAAGTGACCGCCCGCTATGAAGAGCCATTTACCAGTCGAGTACCACGACGGGAAGTTTCCACCCCAAAACCTAGATTGGGGCGCGTTAGTGCCCCATATAGGGTCAGCTAATGCCGCGCTTGGGAGTTATAACGGTGCGTTATCCGCCGTATTAAACCCTGAGGTCTTGCTTGCCCCATTAACCATTCGCGAAGCTGTGTTGTCAGCGCGCATTGAAGGCACACAAGCGACGATGGGAGAGGTTTATCAGTTTGAGGCCGGGCAACCCGCTGCCACTCCGGAGCGTAAAGACGACATTGATGAGATCTTGAACTACCGCCGGGCTATGCTCCACGCGGAGATGATGCTCAAGGATCTGCCGTTGTCGTTGCGCGTAGTTCGGGAAGCACACAGCATATTACTTTCCGGTGTGCGTGGTCGGGATAAATCGCCTGGCGAATACCGTCGCATTCCGAACTGGATCGGGCCACCCGGATGCAAAATCGAAGAAGCCAAATTCGTACCGGTCGGTGCTGAAAAACTTGGTGAAGCAATGGACAGATGGGAGCGATTCATCCACGCTGAACAACCTGACTTGCTGGTGCAAGCAGCAGTTTTGCATGCCGAATTCGAGGCGATCCACCCGTTTCTGGACGGTAACGGCCGATTGGGTCGGATGTTAGTGCCGTTGTTTTTGTGGCAACGAGGTCTGATAGGACGTCCGATGTTTTACATAAGCGCCTATTTTGAAGCTCATCGGGATGATTACTATGATGGTTTGTTGGCAGTTTCGAAAGACGACGACTGGACTGGTTGGTGTCGGTTTTTCTTGTCTGCGGTACGCGCTCAATCCGAAGACAATTTGACCAAGACGAAGGGCATTTTGGAGCTTTACGACAGAATGAAACTGCGTGTGTCGGAAGCGACGCGGTCTCGCTATGCTATCCATGCCTTGGATTGGATCTTCCAGAACCCGGTGTTTTCAAGCAAACTTTTCGCCGACGGGTCAGAGATACCCGGCCCCACGGCGAGACGCGTTTTGAACGCGTTAGTTGATCGCGAAGTGTTGAGTGTCTTTAGAGTTAGCGGCGGACGGCGACCTGCGATCTTCATATTTCAAGACGTGTTGGATGTGGCAGAAGGACGGGGCTCTGTTGACATCAACGCGTGACTAGCAAATTCGTTGACAATCATTTTTGCCGAAAAATGAGCTACAAAAGGTTTTGAGTCGCATAAGTGAGCGACAACGAGTCGCTTCACTCCACGGCGAAGAGGTAGGCGTAGTGGGGCTGGTTGCCGCGGATGAATTGGATATCTACGCGGTTGAAATGAGCTAACTCTTGCGTGAGACGGGTTTCCGCGGCGCGGGCGGTGTCGGAGGCGATCTCTTCGCCGACATAGACCGCTACCAGCGCACCATGGTGCATGACAGCGTTGACGCCTGAGATGAGCATCACCAGCTCGTCGTCATCGGCGGCCACGGTTTCGCCGTCGACCATCACCATGAATTGACCTTCGTTTACATGGACTCCACCCATTGCAGCGTCACGTGAGGCGCGGAAGACGGAACCGACGTGGAGGCCCTCGAGCATGTCGGCCATCTCTTCAACGTTTTCGTCGAGCTCGGCGTCAGGGTCGAAGGCGCTCATCGCAGCAATGCCTTCTTGCATCGAGCAAGTTTCAATAACGGTGGATGACTTTTCTGTGAGTTCCGATGCTTGTCGGGCAGCGCCGATGATGTTCTTGTTGTTGGGAAGGAGTATGACTTGGTCGGACGGCGCAGCTTCTACGGCTTCGAAGAGATCGGCGACGCTGGGATTGAGAGTGTCGCCACCTTCGACGATGAATGTCGAGCCCATACCGGCTTGTCGGAAGTAGTTAGCCATGCCGTCTCCGGCTACGACTGCGACGATGGCAATGTTTACGGGTTCGACGGGTTGCTCCAACGTGGCGGCATCGGCGCGACGGTTCTCGGCCCACTCGGTGGTCTGCGCGTCCATGTTTTGGATAGTGACGTTGAGCGTGAGAGCACCGTTTCTGATGGCGAGACTAACCGCTTCGCCAGGATCTTCCATGTGGACGTGAATCTTGGCGATGGTCTCGTCGCCTGCGATGACGGTGGAACGGCCGATCTTGGCGAACTCTTCACGGAGATGCGGAATGTCGATATCGGTACCTTCGATGCCGATGTTAGTGCAGTACCCCCAGGCCTCTTCTTCCGCGATGTCTAGCGACGACGTGTCGACGACTACTCCGCTGTCTCCGACGAGGTTTTCGATGCCGGGTGCGTCGACGTGAACCGAACCGTCGCCCTCGCCTCGGAGATATTGAGACATGCCCAACAGCATGATCGAGAGCCCGAAACCTCCGGCATCGACAACCCCAGCTTCCTTGAGGACTTCTAGCATCTCAGGTGTTCGCTCGGTGGTATCTAAGGCCTGGCTCGCGGCGGTTTCGACTACATCGTTGACGTTGGCGCCTTTCTCGGCGACCTTGCCCGCGGCTTCGGCGGCTTCACGGATCACAGTCAGCATCGTGCCTTCCACCGGATTGGGCACGGCGCCGTAGGCCATCTCAGCCGCGAAGGTCAATCCACGAGCGAAGTTGGCGGCATCTACCTCATCGGCATCGGTCATCGCATCGCGGAGACCCCGGAAGAGCTGCGCCATGATAAGTCCGCTGTTGCCACGTGCCCCGAGGAGCGCGGCGCGTGCCATCGCGGCGGAAGTCGTAGGCACGTCTTCGGTCGCGGACATCTCCATTTCGGACGCGATTCCGCGCATGGTGAGCATCATGTTGGTGCCCGTGTCCCCGTCGGGCACGGGAAAGACGTTCAGCGCGTTGAGCTGGTTTTGGTTGGTGGAAACTGCGGCGAGAGCAGCACGCGTGAGATCACGAAGGAGGTAGCCGTTTCTAGTCGTGATCTCCGTTGTCATCGAGGGTCTCTTTGCTTGCCCGAGATCGCTCAGAGAGGCTGTGCTGATACCGCGTCTCGTACTCGCGAACTCACCGCGATGTTATCCTAATTGGAAGCACCTAATTTTGACCGTACACACAGTCAAGCATCAAAATCGCCCTCTAACAGTACGACAATCAGCACGAAACCGAAACGACGCGCAATGTCCATGTCCGAACAGCAGATCCG
This sequence comes from Dehalococcoidia bacterium, assembly GCA_012270805.1. Classification (GTDB taxonomy): domain Bacteria; phylum Chloroflexota; class Dehalococcoidia; order Lucifugimonadales; family Lucifugimonadaceae; genus Bin127. Next base: position 3,922 of record JAAXHR010000239.1, on the reverse strand, counting down.
AGCCGCCCTCAAACTTGGACCGCGTCCGAAACCCCAGTTCGGTCACAACCGCAGCCACGCGCTGAACGCCACCAAGCGCCAGTTCAAACCGAATCTACAGACGCGTCGCGTGCTCGTCAACGGTCAAGAGCAAAAAATCAAGCTGACAGCACGAGAGATACGCACCTTGCTCAAGCGCGGGCGAATGCTGCTCGCGGAGTGAGGCGACGCGTAGATCAGCCCCACGGCGGGTTTCTCGCAGATTCGCGTTGCCAATTGTCAGTGGGCAGGATCACCAGTTTTTCAGAATGTGGTCGGCGATTTTGACCGCGACACTAGCCCCTTTGGGATTACTGGCCGCGAAGAACAGATCGAACAATTTGGAATTCATGGAGTTCTTTAACATTCGTCTCGTGGGTGCCACCTTAATGAATTTCGATATCAACCTTTTGCGGTAAGCGTAAGCGATTTGATCGCTGCCACGTTTGCGTTCGAGTTTTTCACCGCCACCCCAAAGAGACTGCTGCTGAGCACGCGAATAGAAGTCGTGCCAATATTTTCGCTCACCAAACACGCGATCAAGCCGCGCAGAAAGGACCTCATCTGGCTCCCGGTCAACTGGCATCAAACGTGTAATCGCCATCAGTGGAAACAGTATCCAGCAATCGATCTTCTCGGTTTCAGCGATTTGCTCAATCGTGGACCAAGCGACGTCGGTTGCATAGGGATCGAGAAAGACGACTGCTCGATCCATCGCGCCCATATCCCGACATAAACTAGGAATAACGCGATTAGCATCGTTGTTAATGATGTCGATGTGTCGGCTCGGATTTTCTCGTTTCAAAGCATTGAGTGAAGCGATGAATTCTTGGTTTTTCTCAATGAATATCATCTGGTCGAACTCCTTGTCTTGAATATCCAGAGCGATCGACGCTGACCCTTTCCGCATCTCGTTGAACTCGCCGTAATGGTCGGACGCGTATCTCATCCCAGGACGCCAGTTTCCAGACCCTGCAAACGCATCGACGTAGATCAGATTAAAGCTTTGGCTCTTGAGAGCCGTCGTATAGGCATCAAGATAACGACGAAGAATCTCAAGTTTCTCTTGAGTCCAAGGCCCGCCGAACGACTGAGTGACCAAATCGCTAAACCGCCACTGGCATTTCGTGCCAAGCACGCCCGTCTATGGTTGCCTCTTCTCCGCCGCGCTTCCCGCGTGACCCACCCAGCTGCTTCAAGAAAAACGCTACTCCAAAGCTCAAAGATTGATCCCGAAGTCGGCGCACCCAATCTAGTTCCATTGGTCGTGCCCTACGACCACTTTCTCCACCCACTATCACCCAAGCGAGCGCGCCGCGCTCCAGCCATTGAGT
>JAAXHR010000239.1:0-2398 GCA_012270805.1 Dehalococcoidia bacterium | reverse complement strand
ACTTGGAATACGTGTCCGTGCAATCGAGACGCCTTCTCCATTGTTTTGAACATTTGCAACGCAAATTCGAAGGGGACACTAGGATGGAAGACATCAGACATGCTGTTGACGAAGACGTGCCTCGGCTTCTTCCACTTCATGGGTGCATCAAGACGTTCAGGCAAAAGGCGGATCTCGTCCGGCTCAGTTTCGTAGCCCGGCACGTTCATCCCGCGCAGACGGGGATACAAAGCGAACATGTAACAGTTATCGCAGCCCGGCGATACACGCGTGCAACCCGTTACGGGGTTCCAAGTTTCGTCGGTCCATTCAATCGTCGATGCCATATTCGCACCCGTTTCATTATTGCACAAACATACTAACACAACGTGCCGCGTTCTTCATGCTAGGAAATCGCGTACGCTGAAAAGCGGCGCGCGAAGGCAGTTTATCTGCGAATCAGCGTCAGTCGCCTTTTACCCGCCCATCACCCCGTTCACCCTCACTTGCCCCTCTCCCAAAAGGAATAGGGGGATGCGCCTATCGTCCCCCATCCTTCTGGTTTCCGCCTGCGCGGGAATGAACAGGTCGTTGCTCAGTACCCCAACGCAAACCCATCCCGCCGCGGATCTGCCGCACCGAGATACGTTCCGTGCGCCGTGCGATGGATGGCGTGGGCACCGCCCACCGCGTTGGTGAATGGGGGCAGGAGGCCGTAGGTGTAGCCGATGTCGGCTAGTTGCTCAAGCATGCCAGCGTCGAAGCGAGATTCGAACATCAAAGCCCCTACGTCGTAGTAGCGGAAACGGGGAGCCTCAATAGCCTCTTGGATGTTCTTACCACAGTCCAGGAACTGGTGAAGCATCTGGATGGTGGTGTGGAGGATACCGTAGCTGCCGGGTGTGCCGATGGAGGCGAGGAATTGGGCATCGGCTACCTCGTAGATCTGGGACGGAGCGATGACGAAGTCTACGGCCCGGCCGCCTTTGAGGTCATTCGGGCTGCCCTGGTTGAGGTCGAACCACTTGCCCATGTTGTTGATAAAGACACCAGTGCCTTTCGGTGCGAGGCAAGATCCGAAGCCGCCACCTAGGGTTTGCGTTATGGTGACGACATTGCCCCACTGGTCGGCAGTGGCGAAATGGGTCGTCATGGGAGCCTGAGCCGCGGATTGGGGATTCCAGACGCCAGGCAAAGAGGCTTCCACGGCAGACCGGTTCCAACGTTCCAGCGGGAAGCCGCTGAACTTGTCGGCCGAGATGCCTGACCTGACTTCTTCTGCGTAGTCTTTCGAGATCAGGCGATCAAGCGGGATGTCTACGTGTCTGGGGTCACCAGAGTAGAGCACGCGATCGTCAGCCGCTTTAAGCACGGCTTCTACTAATAAGTGTTCAGTCAGCGCGGTTCCCGGCTCAAGTTCATAACCTTCAAGAATATTCAGCGTCTCAAGCATCTGGAACGCCGAGGAGTTGGGTTTGGGAACGCGGACTTCGTACTCGCGGTAGGTAGTCGAGATCGGCTCTTCCCAATATGGACGATAAGCAGCAAGTTCTTCGCGATTGATGACACCTGCGAAGGCCCTTTGTCCGCCCCAAATCTCGTCGCCAAGGGAACCTTCGTAGAACTCGGCAATGCCACCCTCGACGACCCGGTTCATGCTTTCAGCAAGTTGCCGCTGACGCAGAAGCGCGCCCGCTTCGACCGCTGAGTATTCGAGTGCCGGAGTTGCGTCGTCCTCAGTTAGCTCCTCGATCTTGTCTCTACTGTCAGCGACAGTAGTTGCGATTAACGGCGTCATTGGGACACCGTTTTCGGCGAGGTCGATGGCATACGCGAAAACTTGGGAGCGCGGTAGCGTGCCGTACTCGTCGTGCATCGTGAGCCAACCGGCGATGTTGCCGGGGACGAGCATCGAGAGCGGCCCATACTCCATGTCGTCCCGAGTCATCCCGGACGGATCAATGTCATTGGGAGCGTGACCTGAGAAGTTGATGGTTCGAGTCTGGCCCTCGGATGCCATGTAGACGAGGCCGATACCCACGCCACCCATGCCTGACATGAAGGGTTCGGCGACGTTTAGGCCTGCGGCGACTGCAACCGCGGCATCTACGGCGTTGCCGCCAGCTTGGAGTGCTTGAAGACCCGCGATGGTGGCGTGTTGAGATGCCGACGCGACCATGCCGCGCCTGCCAGTTGCTGGTGGGCGAGTCGATTCGCCGTGGGGTGTACTGCCGGTCTGTGCTGCCAATGCCATGATTGGTATCTCCTAGCTCATGTTGCCCCTCACCCTCGATTCAAGCCGGTGCAGGCTCTACGCTCCCACACGGAGAGGAGAGGGGATCTGTTAATTGAGAAGTGATGTGAGGTAGTTACGTGAGGTGATCTTTTCCTCCGGCGAGCCGTATGCCATCGAGTAGTG
>JAAXHR010000420.1 GCA_012270805.1 Dehalococcoidia bacterium | reverse complement strand
CTCACGTTGAATGATCCGGTATACGGTCCGGGTGCTGATCTTTACCTCCAAAGCTATCGCGGAAACCTTTAGACCCTCCGCGAACAGCCGCATGATCTCTGTGTCGCGCATGACAGTTCGACTTCGCCGCGCCCTGTTCGGATCGTCGTACTTGCAAAGTGCCAGAGGACACTCAAGACAAGACGGTGCCAAATCACAGCCAGTGTCCCGATAAGCGGTGTTCTCAGGCAATCCCCGTGTCGTGTCGATTGAAGAGGACGTATGTCTGCGGACGTTTTTCCCGCTCGAGCTTGTTTGGTTGCCTCGCAGATGACTCGCCGTCAGCATCGCTCAGACCTGCCCTCGAAACTGGCTGTCTTCCCAGACCCTCTCGAACAACGATCCGGCAAACCCAGACTGACCGTAATACACGAACGTCAACGACTTGTCTCGGCACCGGGGTGCAACAGTCCGGTCGAACCACTCCGGATCGATCATGTGCGCACCCGCAACTTCGAACAACAAGTTGGGGAACACCCGTGTCGAATCATCGCGGATCGGATTGTCCACGCTGACGAAGACGTGACGCGCAGCCCCAACCGCGATGCTGCGCTCACCGATCGGTTGCCATAGCTCTCCCGCCCCGGCCTTTTCCAGCGCTGAAACCAACATGTCCATCGCCGGCCACGTGTTCAGGTTCAACGAAGGCGAAACCGTGGCACTGATGCCGCCGAATGCAGAGGACAAGGTGAGCAACATGCTCCGCATCGGTGTCGCAAAGTCGGTCGTTTGGCGTACCGAACGGCACTTCACCGCAAAAGAGTCCCCATCGTCCGATACCGCCGACTGCATTATGCGCTGCCCTAACTCCTCACGATCGCTGATCAATTCTGAGTTGTCGCGAGCAAGGAGCCCCAGTTCAGATTCAATGTCGAACTCATTGGGCAACCCGACCTCGCGTGCCGCCTCAACGCTCTTTCTAGGCGTGTACCTTCGTTCTTGCCGTTCAACTGGTCTTTCCAAAATCTGGGTGGTCATATCTATATCTCCTCACTCATCATCAAACTTACGTTCTAATTAGAACATACATCCTATCCAATGTTTTGTCAAATCGCAACGCGATATTTCCTGAAAACCCAGAAGGACGCGCCTTCGGTCTGCTTAACGCGTTTCGTGCATAATGGAACTCGGCGCAGAAACCATTGTTGTCGGCGGAACCACAAAGATGTCAGTAAACGTTGAGATCGTCTCAATTGGCTCCGAACTCTTGCTGGGTCAAATCGTCGATACTAACTCCGCGTGGATTTCCCAACGCCTCGCCGAAAACGGCGCAAATGTCTTCTACAAGTCGTGCGTCGGCGACAACCTGAACCGTATGACCGAAGTCCTTCGCATCGCGCTAAATCGCGCCGATGTCGTAATTACCGGTGGCGGCATTGGCCCAACCCAAGACGATCTGACGCGCGAGGCGGTAGCGGAAGTCTTCGGTGCCCGCGTCGTAACCGACCCGGACTCCCTGACCGAACTGCGCGAACGATTCCAAAACCGCGGCTTCATCCTTACGAAAAACAACGAACGTCAAGCACAGATCCCAGATGGCGCTAGAGTGATCCGAAACCCCAACGGCACCGCCCCCGCCTTCATAGTCGAATCCGAAAAAGGCACGATCATCAGTCTCCCGGGTGTTCCCTTCGAAATGAAGTGGCTGATCACCAACGAAATCATCCCCTACCTCCGGAAAAAATACGACCTCGGCGAGACCATCCACTACCGCGTCCTCAAAGTAGCCGATCTGGGCGAGAGTGCCGTTGACCACGAGATCGGCCATCTCATCGTTGAATCATCCAACCCAACAGTTGGGGTTCTAGCTCGCCCCGGCCAAGTTGACGTCCGTATTGCCGCACGCGCAGCAACCGTCGAAGCTGCAAACGCCCTCATCGAGCCAGTCGAAGCTGAAGTGCGAAGGCTTCTCGGAAACCACATCTTCGGTACAGACGACGAAACCATCGAGAGCGTCATTGGCGACATGCTCCGACAACGCAACGCCACCGTGGCCGTCTACGAAGACCTCAGCGGCGGCGCGGTCTCCGATTCCATGCGAACATCCGCCGGCGACCGGTTCCTTGAAGCAATCGTCGCCAACACCGACGTGCCCCGCGACCGCCTGATCGGCAATGACAACTCCGAAACGAAGACCGGAGAAGAGCGCGCAAACGCTCTCGCAAACGCCATCCGTGAACATTCCGGCGCAACTCTCGGCATCGCCGTACACGGCATACCCGAAGCTGAAGGCAGCGCAGAAAACCTCGCAAGAGGCGACACATACATCGTCGTCTGCGATGCAAGCAAGTCCGAAATGCGTCATGTCAGATCCGCCGGCAGCGGCGCGCCCGACCGCCGAAGAGCCGCGATGTATGCTTTTGGTGCCCTACGCCAACACCTGCTAAAACAACGAGTCTGAAAACCAAACCGCACTGATAGGAGACGACATGAAGCCGCAACGCAGAAGAATCAAAACAATCTTGATGGCAGCGTTCGTCAGCGCTCTAATCTCCACACTGCTCGTCGCCTGCTCATCCCCTGAACCCACGGCAACACCAGTACCCCCTACGTCAACACCAGTGCCGCCAACCGCTACACCCGTCCCTCCCACTCCGACTCCGGTTCCGCCAACACCGACCCCGGTGCCTCCGACCGCGACTCCCGTTCCGCCAACTGCAACGCCTGTTCCTCCAACAGCGCCCCCCGAACCAACCGAAGTCCCTGAAGAAACCGAAGCTGAACCGATCGACGAGATCAGCCCCTCAGGCCTGTCAGCGCACGACGCGGCCTGCATCGAAGAGCATGCCGACGCGGAAACCGCCGCCAAGGTTTTCGAAGCAATAGAAGCCCTAACCTCTGGCACTGATGCTGAAAACCAGCACATTCTCGATCTGTTGGCAGCTGCCGAACCTTTGTCCCACTGCGGGGTGATGCCAGAACGTTTCGCACCCATCGTCGCCCAGATCACGCCCGAAGATGCTGAATGCGTGGTCGAACAGGCTGGTGTCGAGATGCTCATGAATTTCTTCACTATCACTGAAGAGCAGCAGGCACAGACTTTGAACCTGATGGCCCTAGCCCCGCTTCTGGGCTCGTTGCAAGCGTGCGATGTAGCGCTGGACCTCACTGCCGGACAGTGATCAGGTAACTCACAGAGCATTGCGTCTGATAACGACGCGTATAGCTCCGCAAACGCGTATCATTTGCGGGTAGCGAACACGCCTCCAAACTTCGACGAGACAAACTACGCCAGGAGCGCATTGAGATGAGAAGCAGGGCAGCAATCCACGTGGAACACGGTAAGCCCTTGGCGGTCGACGAGATCGAGATCCCCGACCCTCGTGCCGATCAAGTACACGTCAAACTGCATTCCAGCGGCGTATGCCACTCGCAGCTACACCAGATGCACAACCCGCAGACGCCGACACCATCACTGCTCGGACATGAAGGCACTGGCACCGTCGTCTCCGTTGGCTCAGAAGTCTCCCATGTCAAGGAAGGTGACCTCGCGATCGTGACTTGGGTCCCCAAAGACCCGATCCAAGGACGTTGGACGCCCGAACCCAGCGGCGCGACTTACCGCGAAGAGCCTCTGAACGGCACAACCTATACCTGGGGCGAGGACGCTCTGGTATGGGGCGGATATGTAATCCCCATCCACGATGGCAACCCCAAAGACATTTCGTCAATCGTCGGATGCGCCGTTCTCACCGGCGCTGGCGCGGTCCTCAACACCGCACGTGTGCGCCCCGGCGACTCAGTAGCCATATACGGTATCGGCGGAGTAGGAACCTCCGCCCTCATAATGGCCAGCATCTTGGAGGCATATCCCCTCATCGCAATTGACATCGATGACTCCAAGCTCGAATACGCGAAGGATATGGGCGCGACTCACACCGTCAACGCCACCAAAATCGATCCTATCGAAGCAATCCACGACATCACTGGCGGTGGCGCAGACTACGCGTTCGACGCCATTGGTCTCCAAATAACGAGCGAACAGATTCTCCCATCCGTCCGAGGAGGCGGCCCCGGTGCCGACAACCACGGCGGAATGGCGGTTCTGATCGGTATGCCAGCTCCCCAGATGACTGTCGACCCCGGTCAGTTCATGTACCACCAGAAGCAGTACCGTGGCTCCCTCGGCGCCACCTACCCCCAAAAGGACTTTGACCAGTTCCTCCGTTGGCACCAAGAAGGCAAGTTCCCCCTTGACAAGCTGGTAACTCGCCGATACACGCTCGACCAGATCAACGAAGCCTGCAACGACCTCCAAAACGGCGAAATCCTGGGCCGTGCCATCATGGTCTACGACTAGGCAGACCGATGCCACGCGTTACCTGGTGATGTAACCGTCTCAACACGGGTTTTATTCAACATGTACTACCGCACCCTAGGAAAATCCGGCATCCCAGTATCGCTAGCTTCCTACGGAGGCGGTGGTCCCAGTCAGTTCGGCAAAACAGCTGGATTAACCGCGGCACAACGCCGGAACCTCATCGCTCGCGCTATGGACCTCGGGATCAACATGTTCGACACCGCAGCCAACTACGGTGACAGCGAGGAGCAACTCGGCCAAGCACTCAATGGCATACCGCGCGACTCTTTCCTCATCGCCACCAAGTGGACATGGAAGACGCCCGACGGCAAACTGCCTCACACGGATTCTCTCATTTCGTCGGTAGAGCGAAGCATGCGCCGTTTCAACACCGATGTCATCGATATCATGCAGATTCACGGCATCCGAAAGTCCAACTACTTCGAAATAACCGAGCGATTCGCACCAACCATGCTGCAACTTAAAGCGCAGGGCAAAATTCGACTTATTGGCTTCTCCGAAATGATGACCGAAGACCCCAAACACACGGTTCCCGTCACTGCACTCAAAGAACATCCAGATGTCTGGGACACCATCATGCTCAAATATGGAATCCTTAACCAGGTTGCGGCCAAGGAGGCACTGCCTCTCGCCGAGAAACACGGCGTCGCCATCCTAAACATGGCGCCCGTCCGCTTCACCCTGACCAGACAGCACGAATACGACCAGCTTCTAGATCAATGGCGCGTCGAAGGCGAGATCGATGTCGATCATCCGAAACTCCGAGACGGTCTAGATTGGCTAATCACCGAGGATGCCCCGACTATTATCGCCTCCGGATACAAATTCGCCGCCGACCATCCCGGCATCTCAACCGTCATAACCGGAACATCCAACGTCAGACACCTGGAAGACAACATCGCCGCATTCGAAAATCCAACACTCCCGGACGAGCACATGGAGATCCTCAAAAAACTTCTCGCCAACTCCGCCGCGCCGCGATAGTTAGCCATCTAATCCAACGGAAACAGATCCGACTTACGCTCAATCCGCCGGAACAACTCTTCCAGCGACACTATGCTGAGCCTTGGGTAAACTCGACCATCGATTTCCGACTCGCCAACCGATCCGGCTGAACTTAGCATCTCGCCGCTCGGCTCATGCGCGGTGACCAGTATTCCCGCCACGACGTCATCGTCTAACGCTCGATCCACTGTCCGCTTCAAGTCAGTCAGTATCGACCCGTTGATCGCATTTCCGCCCAGGACCCTTACAACCGCGTGGCAGATTCCTCCCAAAGCGCTCGAAAACGATACCACGCCGTCGATCCCCTTGCCAACGTCCTGCCGGTTTCGCCACGGAGCGCATTGCGGAGTCATGCTGATCACCCCGCGTTCAAACCTCAGCGGATCGCTCTGGGCCATCTCAATCCATGCTGTTAAATCGCCCGGACTCCTTGACGGCAACCCGCTAACCGAAAAATCGTCACCAAAACTCCCTATGCGGAATCGATCTCGCAACACGCTCAACGCCATCGGTTCCACATCGATGCCTATCCAAGATCGTCCGAGCCGTTCCGCCGCAACCATCGTTGTACCGCACCCACAAAACGGATCCAGCACCACATCGCCCTTCGCACTCGACGACTTGATGATTCTCTCCAGCAACTTTAAAGGTTTCTGCGTCGGATATCCCGTCCGCTCCGGCGACCATGTCTGCAACGAGTTGATGTCCGACCACCAGTCCGACATGTGTGCGCCTCGCTCAAG
>JAAXHR010000310.1 GCA_012270805.1 Dehalococcoidia bacterium | reverse complement strand
CGCCGCGCTCGATCGCTGCCTGCTTGATCGTCTTGCAGATATTGAGCATACCTCCATAAACGGCAATAAAGCAAATCGCGTTCCAGGAATCGTGAACGTTGGCTTCGCTTGCGTCGAGAGTGAATCCCTAATGATGTCGTTGAAGGACGTTGCTATCTCATCCGGTTCGGCCTGTACGTCATCTCGTGTCGAGCCCTCCCACGTATTGAGGTCGTTAGGCTTGCCCGAGGATCTCGCAAGCTGCTCAGTCCGCTTCAGCCTCGGGCGATTCACAACCGAAGAGGAAATCGACTTTGCCGTGGCATGCGTCCGGAACTCCGTTGACGCTTTGCGCCAATTGTCCCCTCAATGGCGAGCACTGCGCCAAAGTAGCCATGACACCAAACCGTCCCTCGGGTACGGCGAGCAGTGATAAAATGAACGAGCGCACCCAATTGAATTCCATCGCAAGCGATAGCCATAGTAAAATCGTCCGTGTTGTCGAGCGGCTCAACGCCACCATGGACATCATTCGAAGGGAGTATTTGCGTAAGCATCTTGATCCGTGGGTAGTGGCCTATTCCGGTGGAAAAGATTCAACCTTGCTGCTCCAACTGATATGGGAGATGTTGGCATCGCTTCCTGTCCGTGATCGGCGGCGCAAGGTCTATGTCATAGGCAATGACACGCTAGTCGAATCGCCGTTGGTCATACAACATCTCAAAACTACCATAGCGACGATCAGCACCGCTGCCGCCGCGAACGGACTGCCGATCGAGACGCAGATCACGAAGCCGCACATCGATCAAACTTTCTGGGTCAACGTGATTGGACGTGGCTACATTCCCCCAACACGGAACTTCCGGTGGTGTACCGACCGAATGAAAATCATCCCAACTAGCCAACTGATCGAAAGTCTTGTTCGTACGCACAAACGTGCTGTGCTATTAGTAGGAACGCGCAAAAGTGAGTCCGAGAGCCGCCGCCGCAACATGGCAAAGCACGGCGTTTCGGCAACCAAGATGAATCCTCACAGCTCTGTCGAGGGATGTCGTATATTCGCACCGCTCGCCGAATTCAAAGACGAGGACGTGTGGCTGATCCTAATACAGCGAAAGCCACCATGGGGCGGATCGCACCACGATCTAATCACTCTGTATAGGAACGCTGGTGGAGGAGAATGCCCGTTGGTACTGACCAAGGACGATGCGCCCTCATGTGGAACAACCTCGCCTAGGTTCGGTTGCTGGACATGTACCGTCGTAAGCAAAGATCGGAGCTTACGTGGCTTGATCGATTCTGGCCACGAAGACGCAGAGGTTTTTGCTCGTCTCTTCGACTTCCGTGAGTGGCTGGTTCAACTCCGCGAAGACGATGCAAATCGTCAGCGCGTACGGCGAGATGGAAACTTGAAATCCCGTGCCGACGGAACTCCTGTCATGGGACCTTTCAAACTTGATGTCCGCAAGCGTATCCTGAGAGAATTGCAGACTTTGGAACAAGAAATAGCACAACAGCTAATTACCGAATCAGAACTCGACGTCATCGAGGACATATGGCGTCGAGACCAAATTCGCCAAGACTGTCGCTCGGCTCTGCACGAAGCGATTACCCCTAACCCTGAAGGAGCTTCGGCTTGACAAAGCAACATCGGACTGTTATCGAGGCAGAAGCGATGTTGTTTTCGGACCTGTTCCAACAGGGCCGTTTCGACGTCCCGTGGCATCAGCGCTATTACGATTGGCAGCAGAGCGATGTCCGTGCACTACTGCACGACATCAATGATGCGATCAAGGAAAATCGCGACTGCTACTTTCTAGGTGCTATCATGCTCGTAGAGGTCGAACAACGACGGTGGGAGATAAACGACGGCCAACAACGAATGGTAACGATATCGTTGATTTGCGCCGCGCTTTGCCGCCAGTTCGTATGTAACGCAAAGGGTTCGCAGCGAGAAGGACTCGCGTTACGGATGCTGTTCGATCTTGAGGCCCAAAGGACATGGACCATGGACAACACAGATCGTTATACCCCTCGGATTTTTCCGGCGAAGAATGACGCTATGCCATATCGCCAAATGATTCGTGGGAACCCGATTAGGACCAACGGTACGCTCACTGCCGCATGGGAAGAGATCGAGAACTTCTTCTCTCCCATGAGTTACGAGAAATCAGAACGGTATTTCGACTTTCTTCTTGAGAAGCTCGAAGTAGCATGTTTGCGGGTTCCACCTCACATCGATCCGAACGCCGTATATGAGACAATCAACTGCAGAGGTAAGCAACTAGACGATTTGGACCTCATTCGCAATTATCTGTATTCGCATTTTAACTCGGAACGCGATTCCGAAAGAAAAAATTCGGTACATGAAAATCTAGAGAGAATCCGAACAATTATTCCTAGCTCTAAAAAAGCATCCGAATACATGCGGTGCCACCTGCAGTGCAGGTTCGGCTTTCTACGCAAGGATCACTTCTACCGAGACGCACGGGACGCTATCCGTACCCAGAGGGACAGAAAACACGGAACGACTGAGCTTTTGGCGGATTATACATTCAATTTAATTGAACAAATCACCTCTCCCGAGTCTTTGGAACTCTTCCGAACGCTAGCAGCGGCGACTCCCGACCCCGACTTTATCCACGAATTCAGAGTGGCTTCTGGCACAACTAACTCTCCTAGGAATTTGGCAGTTTTCCTTCGAGAATTGCGCAGGTATACAATCACTCAGCCCTTGATATTCGCCATGTTGACTTGGTGGGTTCGAGAATCGGACGGCCGCAAAAAGAAACGGATTGCGCGAATTGCCAATAGAAATCTGAGTCGCCTAGCGACGTTCGTCCTCAGAACAGCGTTCGTTACACCCAAGTTCGAGCCGTCTCACTTTGAATCTGAGTTTTCGGACTATGCAAAGAATATCGCAGCAGCCGACGATATTCCAGATGACGAATTCGCCAGTTTCCTACAGAATTGCGATCGGTCGGCGCATGGAGTGCTAGACGACTCCAAATTTCTAGACGAGATGGTTGAGGCTAGAATGACTGATCATCCAAAAATCAAGCAGTTCCTACTAGGGATCAACGGTGCCATACAGCGCGACGCACACCTATTCATTGAACGATACTGCAATGTGGAGCACATACTTCCAAAGTCTCCGCAGCATTGGAACGGCTGGGCTGGCTTCAATGAAGTCGATGGATCCGAATGGATCCATCGGATCGGAAACTTGACACTAATGGGACCGGCGGACAATAAGCCTGGGAAGAAGTATAACGATAACTTTGCGAAGAAACGCGAGAGCTACCAAGACAGTAGTATCACGCTTACACGTAGACTAAGCCAATATGATGATTGGAGTCCGACTAATATCGAAATCAGACAGCGAGAGGTGGCAAAACTGGCAGTTTGTGTATGGAAGTTTGTTTGACGCCTGACTTGCGAGATCTTCGTCGTCTCGCAGAAAATCAACTCGGCGTCCCCGCGACGCTTCATAGCTACCAGTGGGAGGGCGTCGCGTTCTTGTATCGATCTCACTCTGCCCTCCTCGCCGACGAGATGGGGCTAGGGAAAACGGTCCAGACTTCGGTCGCGCTAGCGCTTCTCTTGAACGGACAGAACGAGATACGCCGAGTCTTGATCGTCGCACCTGCATCGTTGACGATTAATTGGATGATGGAACTCTCGACTTGGGCTCCATCGGTGACTGCACGACGCGTACAAGGTTCCGCACGCGAACGCGAAGTGTTTTATCTACTGCCAATTCCAGTTCTTGTAAGCTCTTATGAGCAAATTCGATCTGACGGCTTGGACCGGATTCCCTCGAATACCTTCGATCTCGTGATTCTCGATGAGGCCCAACGAATCAAAAACAGGAACTCCACTACCGCACTAGCCTGCCGGCTCCTGCCGCGCAAACGCTCTTGGGCACTGTCGGCTACACCCCTCGAAAATAACAGAGACGATATTGTGTCTATTCTCAGTTTTCTCGACCCGTCGGTTGGACGAGAGCTTCCTAACCCATATTTGACCAAGAAGCTGGAGTCGATGATGCTTCGGCGGCGAAAATCTGGCGTTCGGGCCGAACTTCCGCCAGTTATATTTCAAGACTTGAAAATCGAACTCTCAGTACCGCAGAGAACAAGATACGACGAGCTGTGGGTAAATCGCGCCCAAACCATCAGTAAAAACTCATCTGACGGGGACATCAGTACCGCTTTGCTCGGACTCATCACAAGGCTGAAGATCATCTGTAATTTCGATGCGCCCGCGAACGCCTCGTCAAAATTGGACGCTCTGAAGACTATTAGCGAAGGGGCCGGAAATTCTGCTCGCATTCTTGTATTCTCGCAATTTGTCGAAACGCTACGGTGGATTTCGGATAGGATTGAGCTTCCGCACGACCTCTTGACGGGATCAATGTCGCTTGCCGAGAGGCAGGTTGCCATGGACCGATTTCGTACTGAGGCCGCGCCTCGGGGACTTCTAGTATCCCTTCGGGCCGGAGGCGTGGGCCTGAATCTGGGAGAGGCGACGCACGTCGTGATCTTCGACAGGTGGTGGAATCCCGCTGTTGAGGTCCAAGCGATCTATCGGGCTCACCGCTTTGACCGAGAGGAGCCATTACACGTTATTCGTTTCCTAGTAGCCGATTCGATTGAGGAGCGCATCGAAACGATACTTGAAGAAAAGAAATATCTGTTCGATGAAGTAATCGAGTCTGCTGAGACAAGGACTTATCGTTTCACGAAGGAGGAGTTGATGCAAACTTTGGAACTCGCAACCGGAGACTTCTTCCTGACACCCACCCCTAAAAAAGAGGAGCGCTAAAGCATGGCAAAGATAGTTGAGTATAAAGATATCCCGCTCGATGACCTGAAAATCAGCAAAGGGCAGGCACGACTCCAAGACGTCGGCAAGGAAATCGACGGCTTGGCCGAAAGCATCAGAATGCAAGGACTGCTGCAGCCGATTGTAGTCTGCCAAGCAAGGGAAGCGGATAAATGGGAGATTCTCACAGGCCAGCGGCGGTTCTTGGCACATAGGATTCTAAAACTGGAAAGTATCACGGCAGCCATTCTTGACAAACGGGTTGAAGAACACGAAGCCAAAGCCATTTCGATTACCGAGAATCTGATTCGGCGGAAGCTCTCGGGAAAAGATCTCATCGACGGGGTCACTTACCTGTATAAGATGTATGATAACGCAAAAGCTGTAGCCGATGCTACAGGTCTGCCCTACCAAGATGTGTTAAAGTATGTGAAGTACCCACGGTTGTCTCAGGAGTTGAAGGAGATGGTTGATACAGGACAAGTCGACGTCAAGGTTGCTCTAAAGGCAGAGGATGCTGCCACCGACGACAACGGGGAGGTAGACGTCGAGGCCGCGACAACATTGGCGCAGGAAATGGAAACGATGACGGGTCCCCAACAGAAAAAACTTGCTCAGGAGCGCAAAAAAAATCCTGACAGGCCAATCGATGATGTCATCGAGGATGCGAGGACTGGATCGAAAGTCGTGCAGGTAGTCGCCACGGTGACTCAGGAGACTCATACTGCCCTTCAGCAATTTGCAAACGCGGAAGGGATCAAACAGGACGAAGCGGCTGCTACGCTCCTCGTAGAAGCGTTGATCGATCGTGACCTCCTAGAGGAATAATTTAGATGCTGGCCGGTTTGAGCACTTTGGAACTTGGACGCCTTCGGATGTCCGTAGGTTACGGGACGCATAAGAAGGGCCGCCTGTACTCGCCGATAGAGGTAGGATTGCTTTTTCGCAAGGCTCGTGATTCAGGGGCATCCATTAGAGATTGTGCGACCGAAGCCCGCATCGACGAAACAGGCATCGGTCGTTTTCTGCGAATACTCGATCTACCTCATGATCTTCAACATCTAGTCGATTGGGGAGCCGGCAGGAACGCCATCGGCTTTTCGTCCGCTGTCGAGTTAGTACGGCTTCGCGAAGCTGATGATCAGCATGCTGTTGCTAGGTCGATCCTAGCAGATGGCCTCAATAGCAAGGAGATTCGACAGATAGGGCAACTCCGGATACGATCAGGACGCGCTATTGGCGCATGTATAAAGGAAATCTTGGGCATGCGCCCAACAATCGAAAGGCGCTATGTCTTCATCGGTTCTATCACTGATCAGAACGTCGAGGATGCCCTCATTAAACTTACACAGGCGGAGAGAGATTCGATTCTGGAGTCGGGTATCAAACTCCTCAACCTCCGAGGAGCGTCTGGTCGGCTTGGGAAACGGTTCTTCACGCTGGTCGGAGACGAGCACTTTAATGCGTCGATGAAGAGTATTGGCAAGGAAAGCATTGAGGCGAGGCTTCGGACCCACATTTCGGAGACACTTGAGAATGCCCGACCCCATTGTTGACGTTCTTGCGAGTGGTGCAGTCTGCCTTGGTTCGAAAGTAATGTGTGATGGTTTCGCCGAAGGATATCCTTTCCGCGTCCAGACACATGTTCACGCTGATCACATGAGCGAGTTCGACAAGAGCAAAGGATTTCAGGATTTTCTAATGAGTCCAGAAACGTATGCACTTCTGGTCGCAGAGCGCAATGCAGATCTTGAGTTCCGTGACAATCTCCATCAAGTCGGGCGAGGCGTTGAGCATATGCTCGACGACGGTTCGAAGCTGTTCCTTTTGCCCTCCAACCACATGCTCGGCTCGTGCCAAGTCGCGCTGGAATTACCCGATGGCCTCCGCATCGGCTATTCAAGTGACTTCGGCTGGCCCCTCGATGAGATCATCCAGGTCGACGAGCTTGTTGTGGACAGCACCTACGGGAGCCCCAGAAGTGTACGCCGCTACACCCAAGCGGAAGCGGAGGAGTGTCTGTCAAACCTCGTATGTGAGCGATTACGACATGGCTCTGTGCATGTCAACGCCCACAGAGGAACTATCGAGCGTGTGTTGCATGTACTCGGGGTCAACGTAGGGGTGCCGATTCTGGCCAGCGAACGACTCATTCGGGAAGTAGAGGTCTATCAGAATCACGGGTTCGCTATCGGGGATCTATACGAGCTTAACTCGGACGCAGGTCAGTCTGCCATGGAGGAACAATCCTATGTTCGATTGTATTCGAAGGGAGATGGTTTCCGCAACGAACCAATCGGAGAAACGAGCATCACATGTAGCGCGTACATGGCCAACGAAGATGGTCCATTGATGACATATTCGGACCGGGCCTATCGGGTCGCGCTGTCTAATCATGCGGATTTTAATGAGACACTCAGGTACGTTAAGAAGACGGGAGCCAAGAAAGTTGTCACGGACAACACACGAAGTCACGGAGTAGAATTGGCCATCGCCATCAATAAGTGTCTCCTAGGCGTACAGGCCCAGCCATCAACGAACAACCCCGGATCGCCATAGAGCTATATATCCGTACTGTCGAAAATCTCGACTGAGCCTAGGCTAGACACGGCCTCTGGAGCAGTGCGGTGGACGTTTGCCACTGGGGACGGGAGCAGCAAGCCACTTCAGCAACGTTTAGTACAGCCAGCTTTTCGACAAGGTGGTCAGCTATTGGCTGCCTCTGACAACCTCTCAGCAGCCCATTGATTGATGCTCTTGCCGCTGACTTCTGCTGCGGTAGCTACCGCAGCGTGTACTTCGGGCGCAACGCGCAACAGGAGTTTGCCCGAGTAGGGCTTGTTCGGCATCTCGCCCCGTTCGGCACTGGTCTCCAAGTAGAAATCCAATGCCTCCTCAAACGCCTGCCGAACTTCATCAACGCTCTCGCCGTGGAACGTAAGTAGATCGCGGATACCGGCCACGCGACCTATGAAGCAGCCGTCTTCGTCACTGTATTCAATCCGGGCCGAGTATCCCTTGTAGCGCATAGGCTTCATGGTTCAATCTCCAATTGTTGCAGAAATTCGCGGACGGCACGCACTTGATAGGGTTTGGCCTCTTTACTTGGGTGAGGCCGATGGAAATCAGCGCGAAGTGTACCGCTTTTGAAGGCCACCCGAGACCCGCTGCCTTCGATCATTTCACAGTTGACGGCAATGAGCAGGTTTTCGATACGCCGCCACGCGATATTGCGCGACACCGGCTCTGAGAAAATGGCTTCGAGCGTCTTGCGATGGCGATTATTCACAGATATACGCTATCATAATACAATATCACACGCAAGCACTGTCGACGATGTTTTCGGTCTGCCGCTGAGCTCAGATAAACAGCCAAGCTATCGTTGAGGTGTTTCTCCAGTCTCACGAAGAATTTCGCGCAACGGTCGAGTTTCTCCGCTTTCCTCATGCGCTTCTTCCATCAACAGGGCATCAACGGCATCCTGTAGGTGAAAAGGGAGCGTCTCCCAATCGGTTTCCCGAGCGATTTTTTGACGTTCTGTCAAGATTTTTACGCGATGTCGATGATCTCCGAGGGCGTGGCGTAGCCTTCGGGGATGTGGGCAGCGCACCACTCCGGCGCATCGCGACGCGGCAGCGACAGAGCTATGCGCTTTTATCGCCTCCCCCCGCGGTTCCTCCGGCGCATCCACGGAGGAGCGGCGCTGGAGTCTGCGTCCGTCTCCCCGGAGGCGGCCTCATGGTATTCTCTGAGCAACTCTTCGAGAGCCTCAGAGGTATTCATGAAATTGGACCACCTATAAGGCGCGACGTCAAAACGCCGATCCCCCAACA
>JAAXHR010000318.1 GCA_012270805.1 Dehalococcoidia bacterium | reverse complement strand
GGTGAAGATATCGAAGTCGGCGCGACAGGACGAGGAGTTTCGACAAGCACAGCGGCGGATTCGGCTGGCAGGAGAGGTAAAGCAGCCGACGGAGCTGATGCCGGGGGTGAATGGTCGGAATAGGTATTGATGTTGCTACGGTAAATTTCATACGTTAGTTCGTATTTAGTGCGGATCACTAGTAAACTGTCAGTTGGACGATCAGCGATCTGGTCCAGCTTCACTACATACGATGCCGCAGACCTCCAAAACCATAGCGTCTCCTCTCCTGCTAATCGATCCCGAAGACGCGCGCCGAATCCTAGATCGCCAGGACCCTTCATCCTCTGCGTTGCCACAGGCAACGATGGCTTGCGAAGACAATCTTCGGTTCATGGCTCGGTTGCCAGACGAGTCGATGGATCTGATTGTCACTTCGCCACCCTACAACTTGGGGAAGGTATATGAAGGTAAGATATCGCTGGAACAATACTTGGATTCCCAGACTCAGGTCGTCGAGGAGTGTGTGCGACTGCTCAGACCTAGGGGCTCGATCTGCTGGCAAGTTGGTAATTTCGTAGACGACGGCGAAGTAGTTCCGCTGGACGCCGTGTTGTATCCGATCTTCAAACGCTTGGGATTGAAGATGCGCAACCGGATTGTTTGGCACTTTGAACACGGACTGCATTGCACAAGGCGATTGTCGGGTCGTTACGAGACGATTAATTGGTGGACCAAGAGCGACGATTACGTTTTCGATGTCGATCCGATTCGGGTTCCGTCCAAGTATCCGAACAAGCGGTATTTCAAAGGCCCGAATGTCGGTAAACTCAGCGGCAATCCGAAGGGTAAGAATCCCAGTGACGTGTGGATTTTCCCAAATGTGAAACACAACCACGTTGAGAAAACGATTCACCCGTGCCAATTCCCAGTTGAGCTTGTCGAACGGCTTGTATTGTCGATGACGGATGAGGGTAGTAACGTTTTTGACCCTTACATGGGCGTCGGTTCGACGGTGATTGCGGCACTCAAGCATGGCCGACAAGGATACGGCTGCGACATCGTGGAGGACTACGTAGATATTGCGTGGGAACGGGCGCAGGCTTTGGAGGCTGGGACGCTGCGCACGAGACCGATGGGTAAACCAGTTTACGATCCGTCGAAGCGCAACGGCGGGCACTGATGCGGATTGTCGAGACCTATTCACATCTCAACGGCGAGGCGGCCCTTCGTTTTTATAGCCCGGAACTATGGCAAGAGATAACGGACGTTGTTGCTGGAGTTGATGCTGAGGCTTGTCGGACCAAGGTATCGAGAGAGCGGAATCGCGTTGGAGAGCTGCTCTACTCGCCGGAAGGTATGAACAAAGCTTTTGCCGCCGGGTTTCATGGGAAGGGTTGGCGTCAAGAACGTCGGACTTTCTACGTGACATCGGACCGCGACTTGATGCGTCGGATATGGCATCTGCCGCCCTTGGAACAAAAACGGCTGATCGAAGAGAAAGGCCACGTAGCGATACAGACTTACAACCAGACAGACTTCGTGAAAGAACGTATCAGCGTCGAAGTCCAGTTTGGAAAATATTCGTTCGTCGCTCACGACATTTTCGTCAAACACATGAGTTTCTTCATGTCCGATGCGATCGATGTCGGGATTGAGATTCTGCCTATGAAGGAACTAGAGACGCAGATGTCGTCGGGTGTGCCATATTACGAGCGAGACCTGCTGAACATCATTCGTCAGGGACGGGGCGTTCCGGCTGTACCGCTTGTATTGATGGGGATAGCGCCTTAGGGTGCTCTGCTTGTATATTGACGCGGGCACCCCCTGCGTGCGTCGCTTCGCTTGCACGCGTCTCCCTGGCTACGCGAAGGGGAGGTTTGTAGTTATACCGGTGTCTGTCTTGGGCTCATTCTGGAGGACCAAAATGCGGGGTCGCCGGCCAAGGGGTGGGTTACGGGTTCTAGGATGCTGCGAGGATGGTGGCCGTGGGCCCATTTGCCCAGGTTGTCTAGGATGTAGCGGGCGACGCGGTCTGGACGCTCCGTCGCGGTGGCATCGCCGAGGTCGGTGAACATTTCTCGGTAGTCTATCTGTCGCTGGTGGGTGGTGTTTAGTATTCCCAGTGCGGCGGCATCTATTACTTGCGGGCCTGAGAGGTTGATGATCGCGGCGTTCGTGGTTAGCAGTCGGAGTTCGCGGTGGCGTAAGAGCGGAGTCGATGTCGGGCCGGGATGGATGGCGATGAACACTGCGTCGCTGGTCGAGAGGAGCATGTCGAGGGATGAGCGTCGGGCTCTTATTTGCTGGAACGACTGCTGCCGCGGTGTCCGGATGTCGTTGACCCAGATTTGGGTACGTGTCTCGTATAAGCGCCGTCCGAGTTCATATCCGAGTGCGCCGAAGCCGACGATTCCAGCGACGGGCTTACCTGAGGCTGGGATGCGGCCGGAGATTTCATGCCACTGCTGGATGGCCCAGTTTGCGGCGCTGTCGGCTAGAAGAGACGAGCAGTTGGCAACTGTTATGTCAGGTTCTGTGACGTGCGGTTCGCCAGAGCCGCAATCGATCAACTGTAGATAGCGGACAGATTCGGGGAGCTTGCGCAGGTCTTGGTCGACTGTAGCGCTGTCAGAGATTACGACTTCGGCTTCGCAGATATCGCGAGTTGCTGCGAAGTTGCCGAGTTCGAGGACGGCGGCGGTATCTAATGCTTGCTCAATGGCGGCACGAATCGCTTCGTGGCGCGGCAAAGCGACGTGGACTTTGTGTCTGTCTTGCATCTCTAGTTCTAAACTATCCCTTCAGGAGTCCTCGATGCCACGCGCACAATTTTCGCATATCGATCTGCGCTGCCCGCTGTTCATTCCGGGTAATCGTAGCGATATGTTGGGTAAGGCGGGGCGGTATCCGGCGTCGGCGTTCGTGCCGGACATGGAGGACTCGGTTCCGATGGCGAATAAGGCTGAGGCACGTGCGGTTACGACCGATACACTGCCCTCCTTGTTCGAGTTGGGGAAGCCAGTGGTGCCGCGGGTCAATTCGCTTTTCACGGGATTAACTGAGGATGATCTGAAGGCGGTAGTCGGGCCGCACATCGTTGCGATCAGTATCGGTAAGATCAGGACTGCCGGCGACATCGCGGAGGTCGACAACATGCTGTCGGAGCTGGAACGGCATAGCGGGCTGGAAGCGGGATCTATCGGGATTCTGCCGTGGTTGGAGACGGCGAGTGCAATTGTCAACGCGTATCCGATCTGCCGCGCTTCGGAGCGGGTGCGGTGGGTTGCTTTCGGCGCGGAGGACTACAGCGCGGATATGGGGATAAGCCGTTCGGTCGATGTTGTTGGTGGGGATACGGGTACTGTCGTCGAGTATGGCGAGGCATCGTTGCTGTATGCACGGTCGGCGGTGGCGGTGGCGGCGCGCGCGGCGGATGTTCAAGCGCTGGACACACCGTACGTGAAGTTCCGTGACACTGAGGGCCTCAGAAACGAAGCTGGCTTGGCTCGGCGGTTAGGATATAGCGGCAAGTTTGCGATTCATCCGGCGCAGATCGAGGCTATAACTGAGACTTTCGCTCCTTCCCAAGAGGAGATTGCGAGGGCCAGGCGGATAATCAAGGCTGCCGATCTAGCTGCATCAGAAGGGAAGGGTGCGATCAATGTCGGTGGCGAGATGGTTGATGCGCCAGTTGTGGCGCGGGCGCGCAACGTGATGGATGAAGTAAGAAAAGACGATTAGCGTTTACAGATGCAATCGAACGAACACGTTAGACGATCGCTACCTCCTCTCAAGATCGTTTTATCGGTGTATGGAGTCGTCAGTTTGATCGTGTTGGGGATGTTCATTGCAGTCGATCAACGCGACCGAGCCATCAATCCCGATTGCACCTACGCTCAAGTTGAGGTAGACCTAAGTTCGGTCGCACCGGATAGCGAACTGAAATTATCCACGCCTGAGGGTGGAGTGTGCGTTGGCGATGTGATCTATGAGGACGCGTCGCTGTGTCAGGAAGGGACCACGTTGTTCGAAACCGTAATGGATGGTTCCGATCAAGACTCTGTACAGTTCAGATTGGCCGGTTGCATATTGAGTGTGGAGAAAATTACGCGCCGATGACCATGCGATTGACGACAGGACGATTTTGAACCCGAAAGCTAAGCGAATTCCCGATGTTGGACGCTGGTCGACAATCATCATTGCGGTTGTGTTCGCCGCTGTGATATCGCTGGCTAGAATTGCGGGCGAATTGGACAGTGCTTCTGGCATCGATTTTCGGGAACTGATTCGGGATCTCCTTTGGATGCTGTCGGGAGCGTGGTTTTTGGCTAACGTGCTACGTGTTCTCGACACGATGAAGCCGTCCATTTCCAGGGTCTTATCCTTGGTTTCGCTGGGGGCCGTTGCGATCGGGTTCAGTTCGATACAACTAGTTTGGACTTTTGAGCGTGGTATCCCTGTTGCATCAAACGTACAAAACTTAGCTTTAGTGCTGTATGGCTTTGCGATAGGAATCATTGCTCTGGTAAGTGTGTTTCGTCATGGCATGATCAACAATCCTGGGCGTATCCTTGACGACGCCACGAGATGGTCCTCCATGTCACTAGATGTCAAAACTGTTTTTGAGTGGTTGATTCGGATTCTTGCCCATCTGTTCAAAAGCATTAGACGCGACCCGATTCGTTGGAGCGCAATCGCGGCCGCGATTATTTGGCCGACAGCAGTATCCCCTTGGATCTTCCCTGCTCTGCTCGTGCAAGGTATAGCGATTACATGTGTTATCAGATACGCAGATACTTACATAGGGCAGCCCAAAGTTCGCATCGCAGCGTTGGCGATAGCAGTGATTTTTATTTGGTTCAACTTCGCAGCGACGGTTCCGTTTGAACCGTCGTTGATCGCCTGGTTGGGGCCATCCCTGGTGCTCTGGACAGGCTCGGCCGTTTCAGCGATGTTCAGGCCACTGACCAACATAGGAGAGGCTGTGAGAGCTGATGACGCCCTAACATATCGTTTGGACGGGAGATCAGATTTGGACAGCTGTGCTGTCCAATAAGCAAACAAGAACGAATGGAGTGGAACGAATGACAGCTAACGGCACAGGTGGGTTTGGCCGATTTTTCGAGGATTTTGAGGTGGGAGACGTTTATCGAAACTGGCCGGGGCGGACGATTTCGGAGGCGGACGACACGTGGTTTTCGCTGCTGACCCAGAACCAGAATCCGATCCATATCGATGCGAACTACGCTGAAAATCATACGGAGCACCAGAAGTGCCTGGTCAACGGCATCTTGGTGTTTGCTATCGTGATCGGTCAATGCGTTCCCAGCGTGTCGGGTCGCGCAATTGCGGCTTTGGAGTATGAGAAGGTTACTCACGAAGGGCCGACGTTCCACGGAGACACGATCTACTCGGAAGCACACGTTCTCGACAAGTGGGAGACGTCAAAGGGTGATCGCGGTGTGGTTCAGCTGGATTGCTTCGGCTACAACCAGAGGAACGAGCGGGTGCTGTCGGTGCGCCGGACCGTGCTGATACCGAAGCGTAACCATCCGACGATGGGCGAGCAGGCAGAGTTTTATCCGTCTGTTGACTGACCCATGCCCTGGTTCAAGCCCGGGGCAGGCGGTAACGCCCTCCTGGGGAAGAGGGATTCGCTGATCGGTACCGCAGTGTGCGGAATTTTGTTAGGTGTGACATTTGTGCTCAAATGACATGAACCATATGTGTCAATATGTGTATCCATGTCAGCAGAATGCTTGGAAAACGAACATCGACAAGAAACAGCGTCGGCTGGAGAGACTTCGTCGGAGTCCACGCAAGATTCTGATATTGAACGAGAGCTTGGGGCGGGGCGGGATTCCGATGGCGTGACTAAGTCCGACGCTGATGAATCAAAGCTCGAGCCGCGGATGTCGTTGTGGACCGTGCCCGAAAAATGGGGAGGCGGGTTTTTCTTCTTGCTAGTCTCGCAAGGTAGCGTCTTGATCGGTTTGCATGCTTGGCGAACTGTGGTGTCAATGCCGAATGTTCACCTTGTTGATACAGTACTAAGCGAGGTCCTAGTTGCGACGCCGATATTGGTTTTCGCCGGGATCTTGAGCATGATTGAATTGGAGGTTGCCTTGACACTGTCACAGTGGTATGAACGGCGTTCTATTCGGAAGGACAAAGAGCGGTACGAAGCGGGATTCAAAGATGGTGAAAAGCGCGGTGAAAAACGTGGTGAAAAACGCGGCTGGGAAAAAGGGATTGAGGAGGGTCGACGCCTTGAGCGTGAGAAGGTGATGGCCGAACTTGCATCGCAATCGAATGGCGATATCGTCGACCGACATTGATTGGATGCGCGCCTACTCTCCAACTGCAACTCCAACTTGGAATTGACAATTAACTCTTGTGACGTTTAACATCTAGTCGATACCTTGTCTTGGTGTGCCGATCCCAATGTGGCACCCTGGACAGTCGGTGAATCAGCGAGCTTAGGATCACAAAGCTGCTGCTGTCACTCCCGGCACGGTTACCCTCACAAAGGTTCCCATGCGCAGGTGATATGACAGGCATCAGCGCAAAATCAAGGAACCACTCCCGTGCCTCACGTAAACGGTCTTCGTTGCAAGGAATGTGGCAACGACTACCCTATCGAGCCGCTCTACGTCTGCGATTTTTGCTTCGGACCGCTGGAAGTCTCCTACGACTACGACGCGGTGAGTCGTTCGATCAGCCGCGAGTCGATCGAGCGCGGCCCGGCGACGCTCTGGCGGTATGCGGATCTTCTGCCCGCTTCAGCATCGAACGCGGTTGACATCGGCGCAGGTCTGACACCGCTGGTCAAGGCCGACAATCTAGGTGAGGTTTTGGGTCTGGACAATCTCTGGATCAAGAACGACACGGCGAATCCGACACACTCGTTCAAAGATCGAGTGGTTTCGGTTGCAGCGACGAAGACGGTCGAGTTCGGGTTCGATACTTTGGCGTGCCCGTCGACGGGAAACTTGGCTGGTGCGACGGCGGCGCATGGGCGCAAAGCTCGGCTGAACACGATGGTGTTCGTGCCGCACGATCTGGAACGAGCGAAGATCAACATGGCGGCGATCTTCGGGTCGGTGATCCTGGTGCGCGGCAACTACGATGATGTGAACCGGCTGTGCAGCGAGCTTGCGGATGAACGCCAGTGGGCGTTTGTGAACGTGAATATGCGTCCGTACTACTCCGAGGGCAGCAAGTCGTTGGGGTTTGAAGTTGCGGAGCAACTGGGTTGGCGCGCGCCTCGGCACATTGTCGTGCCGGTTGCTTCTGGTTCGCTTCTCACGAAGGTGTGGAAGGGATTGCGAGAGTTTACTGATCTGGGATTGATCGAAGATGCCGAAACGTCGATGCATGTCGCACAGGCTGAGGGGTGCTCCCCGGTTGCAACCGCCGTCCAAGAGGGCCAGACTCACCCGCGGCCGGTGGTGCCGAACACGATAGCGAAGTCGCTGGCGATCGG
>JAAXHR010000074.1 GCA_012270805.1 Dehalococcoidia bacterium | reverse complement strand
GGACTCGCCTCTGCCGCGAAGCGCGCTGGACGCGAGGCTGGCGAAGGCGTGATTGAAGCCTACATTCACACCGGTTCAAGGGTCGGTTCGTTAGTCGAACTGAATTGCGAGACCGATTTTGTCGCCCGAACGCCCGAGTTCAAAGATTTGGCTCGGGACCTGGCTATGCAAGTCGCTGCAATGAACCCGAGTTACATTGATCGCGACTCAATTCCCGAAGGTGCCGGCGATGTATCAGAAGATGAGATATTGCTTGACCAAATGTATATCCGTGACACGAGCGTCAAGGTTGGCGATTTGGTCTCGGATTTAATCGCAAAAGTCGGAGAAAACGTCAAGGTCGGACGCATCGAACGTTTCGCTCTCGGCGAATAAGCGAAGGAGACCATCGGCATGCGGTTGACGCCACGCTACAGCCGCATATTGCTTAAACTCAGCGGGGAGTCGTTCAAGGGCGGCAAGAGTTTCGGTATCGAAAACGAAACTGTAAGTTACATCGCTAACGAGATTAAGCAGGTTTACCAAGTCGGTGTGGGTGTCGGTGTTGTTGTGGGTGGAGGAAACATGTGGCGAGGCGCAGATTACGAGGCGCAAGGCATGGATCGGTCGAGTGCCGATCATGCGGGTATGCTTGCTACGGTTATGAACGCGCTTGTTTTACAGGATCAGTTGCAACGAGACGACGTGCCGGTCCGTACGATGACTGCGATTCCCATGCCGACCGTCGCTGAGCCGTATATCAGGTCCCGAGCGCTCCACCATCTAGAACGATCCCGCGTAGTCATCTTCGCAGCAGGAACGGGCAATCCTTTCATGTCAACCGACACTGCGGCAAGTCTGCGAGCGCTTGAAATCAACGCAGGCGTCTTGGCTATGGCCAAGAACGGTGTTGACGGTGTATACGATGCCGATCCGGCAGTGCATCCGATGGCGAAAAAATTCGACCACATCACGCATCATAGAGCGTTGGAACTCGGACTGCAGGCGCTAGATTCGACTGCATTGTCGTTGGCTATGGATAATAAGATGCCCATAATCGTGTTCGATGTTTTTAAACCCGGCAATTTGCAGGGCATCGTCAACGGCGGCCACGTCGGCACCCGCATTACGATAGATGATGCTGGTGAACAGTTGCACATGCCGCAGCAGATGTCACAGGTCTTCGTACGAAACAATTAACGACGGATGGCCCGTTAGAGCCGTGAATGCGGCTCAATATATGGTTGGCGAAGCGCAACGTCGTAGTTGTGACAACTCAAGAGAGGTGTTCATATGTTGGAAGAAACCTTGGATGATGCACAGAGCCGTATGAACTCCTCAGTAAGTGTCTTCGCGGACGATCTGGACGGCTTTCGAACCAACCAAGCATCGACCTCGCTAGTTTCGAAGATGCAGGTGACAGTTGATATGGGCGGTGCGAGCGACACGCTGCTGATGAACCAGCTTGCATTGATCGCCGTGGAAAGCGCGCGAACCATTAAGATTGAGGCGTTCTATCCGGATGCTGCAACGGCCATAGTTCGTGCGATTCAACAATCTGATCTGGGGCTGAATCCGCGTGTCGAGGGTCAGACAATCCGTTTGATGTTGCCCGAGTTGACGCAGGAGCGGCGACAGGAGCTTGTTCGCATGGCTCGCCGTCGCGCCGAAGAAGCACGTGTGGCAATCCGCAATGTTCGACGCGACGCGCAAAGCATGATCCGCGAGATCCAAACAGAAGGTGAAGCCTCCGAAGATGACTGCAAGCGGGCATCGAAGTCGCTCCAAGTCCTGACGGATGATGCCGTCGGTAAGGTGGGCGAACTACTGGCGAACAAAGAAACTCAGATTCTTGACTGATCGATCGGTCAGATGGAAGTGTCTGCTGAGGACGGCGCGGCGACGCTTGAGTTTGAAGGGGGCGGAATTTGGATTCCACTGAAGGATTTATTGCGACGGTTTCGAATACTCTGGCCAGCGAGCTCGAACCGGAACTCAAGGTTCCGCATCACGTCGCGATCATCATGGATGGCAATGCCCGTTGGGCAATGAGAAATGGGGCCAGCGTTTCGCAAGGCCATCGGGCTGGCTACGAAAACATCGCCCGCGTGACTCGACTTCTGGCCGAACGCGGAGTGAAGGAAATCACCCTCTTCGCGTTTTCCACCGAGAATTGGCGGCGACCTCAAGATGAAGTGAATTCATTGATGGACCTAGCTTTCGAGGCTATAGAACGCGGCGTTCAAGAATTCCACGCCAATGGCGTGCGCCTGCGCCATATCGGATATGAACGTCGATTGCCGAACGAGATGTTGTGCAATATCAAAGCAGCTGAGCAACTCACCAGGGACAACTCGACAGTCTCGCTCAACTTAGCTTTCGACTATGGCGGGCGTGATGAGATCGTGAACGCGGTTAGAACTATCCTCGAAAACGGCGTGCATCCAGAAGATGTCGACGAGGCCCTTATCGATCGACACCTATTCACGCGTGGGATTCCAGATCCCGACATCATCATCCGCACCGGTGGAGAGTTTAGGATCAGCAACTTTATGATCTGGCAGTCGGCATACTCGGAGTTCTTTTCGTCCTCAACGTTGTGGCCCGAGTTCGGTGAATCGGACATCGATGAAGCGATCAAAGCGTACTCGCAACGACAGCGCCGGTTTGGACGGCGTCCTGAGCAAAAGCGATAGTTCTGCGAAACTGTTTGTGTGTCTCAGGAAAACAATTCCTTAAATTCCGAGTATCGAACCAAATCATCCGAACTTAAACTTCGCCTGATTTCCGCAGCTGTCGGGTTGCCGTTACTCGGATTGACGCTCTATTTTGGGTTTTGGACCGTGTCAATCGCGTCGATCACTATCGCCGCGCTCGTCGGATTGGAGACTCGACGAATGGCTTTCGGCAAACCCGAGTCTTCCGTGCCGCCAGCAATCGCAGCCTTGATCGGGGTGGTCATCTCAGGTCTAGGGGTATTTGCCGTAGTGCTAGGCGAACTCAAAATCGACTTCGCGAGTGCCGACCTAGCCGACCAGATAGTCGTTTTTGTCATCGTAGTTCTAACGGCCGAATTCATTATCACTTCCCGCTTTGCCAGATATCAAAGTCTGGCAAGAAAAAAGCTGATCATTTCGTATGGAGTGATCGTTGTGATGGCTGTCACTTTGTTGCCGTTCATAGTCTCTTCGGAAAACGGCCGCGAATTGCTCACGTACGGAATACTGGTTGCGTTCGCTGCCGACTCAGGCGCGTACTTCGTGGGAAGGTCGGTCGGTAAACGGAAAATGGCCCCGAATCTGAGCCCCGGCAAGACATGGGAAGGGTTTGCTGGTGGTTTGGCAGCGGCGCTGTTTGCCTCCATGTTGCTCTCCAACTTGTTGTCTCTCGAGTATTCGATCGCCAAGATAGTTGTCATGGGCTTAGCAATCGCCACGTTGGGCATCATTGGTGACCTCTGCGAGTCGTGGATCAAGCGATTGTCGGATGTGAAGGATTCGGGTGGGATTATTCCCGGACATGGCGGTATTCTTGACCGCCTAGATGCTTTGGCTCCAGCCTTCGTGTTCATATACTTCATCGTGTGATGGCTCGGACGAAAAAGCGCATCGCAGTTCTTGGCTCGACGGGTTCGGTAGGTTCGCAAACACTCGATGTAGTTCGACAATTCCCGGACGAATTCGAGGTAGTTGGGTTGTCCGCCGGGCAAAACGTTGAGAAGCTCGCGCATCAAGTCAACGAGTTCGATGTGCGTTACTTCAGTTGCCTAGACGAATCGGTAAGCGCTATCGGCGATGCTTCTCGAATTTCGATGATCGATCTGGCTACGCATTCAGACATAGATTTCGTGATGCATGCGACTGCTGGTATCGATGGGCTACCATGCGCGGTTGCAAGCTTGAGCGCGGGCAAAAACGTCGGATTGTCGAACAAAGAGTCGATCGTGATGGCGGGTGCTCAACTTAACCAGATAGCCCGCGAAAACGGCGGAACGATTATTCCAGTCGATTCCGAACCAAGTGCTCTCTGGCAGTGCGTCATTGGCGAGACCACGAAACCCAGACGCTACATTGTCACTGCATCTGGCGGTGCATTTCGTGACAAAACCCCGGAAGAGCTTGCAAACGTAACTCCAGAAGAGGCATTAAATCATCCCACTTGGAGTATGGGAAACAAGATAACGATCGATTCGGCTACGTTGATGAACAAAGCCTTTGAGGTCATCGAGACGTCTTTCCTTTTTGACACCACACTCGACGACATTGATGTTGTGATTCATCGACAAAGCATCGTCCATTCGCTGGTCGAGATGGCCGACGGTTCCGTCATCGCTCAACTCAGCTTGCCCGACATGCGCCACCCGATACAGTTCGGGCTGTTTTATCCAGAGCGCAGGTTCAACGACACACTACCGGAATTCAGTCTGATTGATGCTGGCGAGTTGACTTTTGAACCGATGAATCCATCAAGATACCCCTGCTTCAACGTAGCGATGAAGTACGCTCGAATCGGAGGGACTTATAACGCGGTGTTGGCTGGTGCGGATGAAGCCGCGGTCGATCTCTTCATGGATCGCAAGATCCGATTCGACGAGATCGCTGGCGAGATCCAGACAACATTGCAATCGCACGATGTCAAATCGGAATTCACGGTCGAAGATGCGATCATTGCCGCCAGTTGGGCATACGAGACCACACGCGCACGTCACGCAACGGCTTAGACGCATAAACGACATTTGAGACATTTGGCGACATGAGCACAACTCTCATATACGGGTTGCTACTCGCTGTGGTGATACTCGGTCCGCTCATCATTCTGCATGAATTCGGTCACTTCTTCCTCGCAAAGCTGCACAAGGTCAAAGTGCTCGAATTCGGTTTTGGATTCCCGCCAAGAGCATTCGGGATCTGGTCCGGAGCGACCAAAATTTCAACATCATCGGATACCCGATTTGAGTTTGATAACGCACAGCATGGCTTGCGAGTGGGCCAAATGGTTACGGTTATCGGACGCGAGTGGGACGATGGTTCCAAAGAAGCCGCAATTGTGCGTCCGTTCGACCGCAAGGATGTTGCCGTCGCTCAATCTTCGGCAGCGCTTTTCGTTGGGAAGCTCAAAAGCATCGATGGAGATGGTATCACTATCGCTGACATGGTCTGGTCGATCAACTGGTTACCGGTCGGAGGATTCGTCAAGTTGCGCGGCGAGGAGAATCCGGAGGCGAGAGATAGTCTAGCCGGTAAGTCTGCGCTTGCACGAATCTCGGTGATAGTCGCTGGAGTCGCAGTAAACGCCATCCTACCGTTCATCATTTTCACGATCGTGGTGATGATCCCGGCGCAATACATCGCTGGTGATGTAGTAGTTGCAAACGTTTTGCCCGGTTCTCCAGCCTACGAGGCAGGTGTCAGACCGTTGCAAAAGATCGTCGCTGTTGACGGGCAACGCATCACTAACTTCAACGATCTGCAAAACGCCGTTGTTCGCAAACTGGGCAAAGAATCCAAATGGGAGGTGCAGCGAGGGATTCCCGATCCGTTCGCACGTCCAACCGAACCGACTGTTCATTACATTGAAGGCGACACCCAGATAGTTACAGTGGTTGCCCGCTGGGACCCGCCGAGGCACGATGTGGTCCTCGATGTCGATGACCCGACGACGCAGGTCCGGTTGGGAGTCGCACGAGTCTACAACCCGAGTGTCGGCATCAACGATGAGCTAGTCGTAGTTGCCGACGGTGCCGTGCGTGACGACCTCTATGAGATCGGCATTTCCGATGCGCGCGAATTCGTGCCGAGTGCAAACTTGGGCGATACGCTCCGGGTGACAGAGCGCCCCGACGGGACTGGAATCCACTATCTGGATGCCCGTAAATTCAATCACGACCTTGGTTCAGTTACCTATTTGCAAGAGGGTGCCGCCGGGGTTCAACTTCAACTCCTGAACCCGCACGTGGCTTCGCGAGGCGTCCCGATAACACGGGCGATACCAGAGGGCATCAAAGAGACCTTCGAGATCATCACCTTGGCAAGAAATTCGATTTTCGGGGCCTTATCGGGGTCTAAGAACCCGCAGTTCGAAGGCCCGGTTGCGGTCGGCCCGGTCGGATTGAGCCAACTGTCTGGGGAAGTAGCGACCGCTGATATTTCGATTAGTGCCCGGTTGACCATCATCTTAACGTTGGCAGCCACTTTAAGCATCTCACTGGCTGTCATCAACTTGCTACCCATTCCGGGACTAGACGGTGGACGGCTGGCGTTTATTCTGATCGAAGTCGTACGCGGCGGAAAACGCGTTTCTCCCGAAAAAGAAAACCTGGTTCATTTAACGGGTTTCGTTCTGTTGCTCGCGTTGATCGCAGTTATATCGTTCTCGGACATTGCGCGACTGATCGGCGGGGAACGCTTCCTTTAGCCGATAATTGAGAAGAGGATGGCTCCAGCAATCGAATTCCCCAAAACACCGCGGTCAAAAACACATCGCGTCAAAGTCGGAAATGTCATGATTGGCGGTGGCAGCCCCGTAGTCGTTCAATCAATGACCGACACTGATACCGCCGACATCAACGCAACTGTGGCTCAAGTGAAGCTACTGACGGAGGCTGGCAGCGAAATCGTACGCATCACGGTCAACAATGACGATGCGGCCAAAGCAGTCCCAGAAATCGCGGATCGTCTCGCCGACCAAGGCTGCTACGTCCCATTGGTTGGGGATTTCCACTTTATCGGCCACCGGCTATTGCGAGACCATCCCGAATGCACCAAGACGTTGGCGAAGTTCCGAATCAATCCTGGCAATGTCGGGCGCGGTAAACGCCACGACGAAAACTTCAACCAATTCATCGAAATCGCGCGCGATCTTGGAAAACCGGTGAGGATCGGTGTGAACGCCGGCAGCCTTGATCAAGAGTTGCTGGTTCAGAAAATGGACGAGAACGCCCGTAGGGAAAACCCGATGACCGGAGACGATGTGGAAAGGGAAGCTTTGGTGGAGAGCGCGATTGCGAGTGCCGCCGCCGCGGTGGATATAGGACTGCCAGAAGACTCGATGATCATATCGTGCAAGGTGTCCCGGCTTGGACAGATGGTATCCGCATACCAACAACTCGCCAAACTGACCGATATCCCGCTCCATCTTGGATTGACCGAAGCTGGGATGGGTCAGAAAGGCATTGTAGCCACCACTGCTGCCTTGTCGGTGTTGCTCCATGACGGTATCGGAGACACGATACGGGCCAGCTTGACGCCCGAAGTTGGTGGCGACCGCGCCAACGAAGTAAAACTTTGCCAAGATATTTTGCAGGCTCTCGGCATTCGAACGTTCCGACCATCGGTTACCGCATGCCCGGGATGCGGTAGGACGACATCTACCTTATTCCGAGAGCTCGCGAGCGATATCCAGAAGCAGATCGACATCAATTTGCCATCATGGAAAACGCAATACCCCGGCTCCGAAACATTAAAAGTCGCAGTGATGGGTTGCGTCGTCAACGGTCCTGGCGAATCGCGAGCGGCGGACATCGGTATCTCGCTTCCAGGTAGTGGTGAAAGCCCCCGAGCGCCGGTCTTCATTGACGGTAAAAGGGACCGACTTCTGTCTGGTCCGACGATCGCCGAAGATTTCATCGACCTGGTCGATGAATACGTCGAAAATCGATGGGGCATCGGAGCCGCAAACTGACAATTCCATCATGTTGCACAAAACCTCACCGACAAAACATGCGAGCATCACAGTTTTACATCAAGACAACGCGTGAAGCGCCTATAGAGGCTGAGACAATCAGTCACAAATATCTGACGCGCGCAAGCTTCATCCAGCAAATCGCCGCCGGCATCTTCAGCATCATGCCGCTAGGGTGGCGCAGTCTGGAAAAGATTCGCAGCATCATCCGTGAGGAAATGAACAACGCCGGTGTGCTCGAAGTTACGATGCCGGTGGTTCAACCGCGATCGATTTGGGAGGAAAGCGGCAGGGCCGATACCTACGTCCCTCCACTCGCGCAGTTCTCGGATCGTCGTGAGCGTGAGATGGTTCTAGCACCTACACACGAAGAGACCGTTTCTATGATGGGGCGTTACGGGATCACCAGCTATCGTGACATGCCCTTGAGGCTGTATCAGATCCAGACAAAGTTCAGGGACGAGACCCGGTCCCGCGGCGGATTGTTGCGAGTTCGCGAATTCGAGATGAAAGACGCTTACTCGTTCGATGCTGATGACGCGGGCTTGGATGCCAGCTATGATGCGATGGCCGAGGCGTATCGTAATATCTTCTCGCGTTGCGGATTGAACGCCGTCATGGTGGAAGCCGATTCCGGTTCTATCGGCGGCAAAGACTCGGCAGAGTTCGCGTTACTCTCCGCAAGCGGCGAAGACACGGTTCTGATCTGCGATTCCGAGGATTGTGATTACGGTGCCAACCTAGAAAAGGCAGAGTTCGTAAAATCCCTCAACGCAACTGAGGTCCCAGGTGAACTTGAAAGGTTCGCTACTCCGGGAGTAAAAACAATTGCCGCATTGGCCGAACTCGAAGGGGTTTCCAGCACCAAAACCGCCAAAGCCGTATTTTACGCGATCGACGACCAAGTCTACGTTGTGGTAATCCGCGGCGATTATGAAGTCAACGAGACCAAGCTGCGAAACATGATGGGTGGTTCAGAACCCCGATTTGCCACTCCTGACGAGGTTGAAGCTGCCGGTTTCGTAGCCGGGTCTGCTTCCGCGATCGGCACCGACAGCGCGTACGTCATCGCTGACGAATCGGCGGTCGACAGCGCCAATCTGCTCGCCGGGGCGAACCAAAATGGCTACCATTTCCGAAACTCAAACTACGGTCGAGATTGGTCTGCGGACCATGTCGGAGATATAGCCGCGGCTGCCGAAGAACATAAATGCGCGCGGTGTTCTGATGGTCATCTTGAGCAGCATCGAGGCATCGAAGTCGGCCACATTTTTAAACTTCGCACGATCTACAGCGATGCTATGAACGTCAAATTCAACGACGTAAACGGTAAACTGCAACCCTCGTATATGGGTTGCTACGGGATCGGTACCGGACGGCTGCTTGCGGCTGCGGTCGAGGCCAACCACGACGAGCGTGGGATGATGTTGCCGAGATCAATAGCGCCTTTCGAGGTTGTAGTAGTTGGCGTCAATTTACATAACAATCATGAGGTGCGAGAAACCGCCGAATCGCTGTACAGACAACTCACTGAATCCGGCATCGACACTTTGTTCGACGACCGAGAAGAGGCTCCTGGCGTGAAATTCGCCGATGCAGACCTGATCGGCATGCCAGTTCGTGCTGTTGTTAGCCCGCGCAGCATCCGAAATGGTGGGGTCGAGGTCAAACAACGTGCGCAAGCACCTTCAGATTCGGAAGTCCACGCGGCGAATGATGCTGTCGAGGCAATTAGCGCATTGCTGGAAACTTGAACTCAGAATTTCCACAAAAAGCCGTTAGTTCTGGTTTGAGCGTCAATCTGGAGCGCGCATGCGAAACCGAAACGTGTTAAGGTTGATTCATTAAGAACGCGCGTTGCGACAGCGATGTGTTGAGGAAGTGGGCGCACGCCCACTTTTTCTTTTTGAGGCGAAGAGTTCTCGATACATCGTATCGTAATCGATGGAGGTCTGATTAAGATGAAGAGCGACATGCTGCTTGCGGTTATGCAGCTTTCCGCGGAACGTAATCTTCCGCAGGAATCGGTCGTGTCTGCTTTTGAAGACGCCATTGCTGCCGCCTATCGCCGAGACCCCGCCGTTGAGGATCAGGATGTAAAGGTCAAACTCGATCCTGAAAGCGGCGATGTGGTAATCAACACCATCGTTCACGTTGTAGATGCGATCGACGAGATCGATCCTCGTGGCCAAATTGACGTTGCTCAGGCCCGTTCACTCAACGCCGAAGCACAACCCGGAGACGACATCATAACGGGAGTGTTGGACTTTACGCCCCAGAGGATCGCGGCTCGAACTGTCACTCAAGTTTTGATGCAGAGGTTGCGTAGCGCAGAACGACGACTAGTTTACGAACAATATGCCGACAAAGAAGGTGAAATCATCTCGGCGCCGGTTCGAAGGGTCGCTTCACCTAGGATGGACGACCCGACCAGCACTCGTCCCACTGTGTTCGTCGACTTGGGCAAAGCCGACGCTACGATGCCAGGAGACGAACAAAGCGCGAACGAGCGTTACCGCACAGGCATGGAGTTGAAATTCTACGTTGTGCGAGTCAACGACAGCACCGCCGACGGAGAGGGAACGCCTGAAATCGTTGTATCACGGCGACACCCGATGCTGCTCCGCCGCCTCATGGAACTTGAAGTCCCAGAGGTGAAGTCCGGGCTTGTCGAGATCAAGTCCATCGCGCGTCAAGCAGGGGCGAGGAGCAAAGTCGCCGTCTACTCCAACAAGCACGATATCGATCCAATCGGAGCTTGCGTTGGATTGCGGGGAATTCGCATCCAAAACATCGTCACGGAGTTGATGGGCGAAAAGATCGACATTCTCGAATGGAGCGACAACCCTGCAGTATTCATTGCCAATTCGCTGGGCCCCGCGCAAGTCGAAGACGTGATCATCGTTGACGATCAGACGGCAGAAGTCATCGTACCCGAGAATCAACTTTCCCTAGCAATCGGCAAAGAAGGTCAAAACGTTTCGTTGGCGACTCGTCTCACAAATTTCAGTATCGATATCAAAGGTTCTGCCGCTTACGCCGAAGAACTAATCGAACGACAACGCGTGCTCGATGCGGAAGCTGCTCGGCAAGCGGCAGAAGAAGAAGATGCCGCGAGGATCGCGGCAGAGGCTCAGCGTGAACAACTCATCGAAGTCGAAGAAGCCGCAACTGACATCGAAGCCGAACCGGTCGCGCCTGTTTTACATGTACCTGAATCTGACGATGTAACAGAGGACGCGACGGTTGAACCCGAGATTGCTGCGCTGCCAGAGGAAGAGGAAGGATCAGAGATTGAGGTTCCAGCGCAACATCTGGACGAAGTACTTGATGATGAAGCCTTAGAAGAACCTGGGCCGGATGTGGAGGTTCCTGATGAGGAACCGGTAGTACCGCCGGTTCCTTCACTGTTTGTTCCTGACATCCAAAGACCTGAGCCTCCCCCGCCGGTCGAGATCGAGAGCGAAGAAGAGGACTTGGACCTTGAGTTGCTCGAGTTGGAAGAAAAGCTCAAAGAACTGGAACTCGAAGAACAGGAACGCCTTGAGGCCGAGCGCGAAGCAGCAGAGTTGGAATCGCTGGAACAGGATATCGACTCCGACGATCTTTGGGCATTGCCTGACGACTTCCAAGTTGCCACAGATACCAGCGAATCGGGACTGCGGTTCGCAGAAGACATATCTGGTTACCGTGACGAGGAAGGTAGACGCGGCTCGGGTAGAGGCGGTCGCCGCGGCGGCGGAGCGCGCCGTACTAGGCGCTGAACGCGTCTGGGGCACCCGTTATCCGGGTTGATTACGTTTCGGCGAGCAGATCCGGAACGTATCGACCATCGTATGCGGCGAAAAACGCGCCAAAGACGAGATGCTCCGCATCGTTCGCACTTCTGATGCCCAGCAATACTCTATGAAACGGGATGAATGGACGGAAAAGGCCGCTGCATATGCGGGGGATCGGACGTATTCGACGCGATAAGAATTAGCGATAAGATAAAGAAAGCACTAACGCCTGAGAAAGTCGTCGCAATGGGTTTCGCCGAATTTCTGGAGACTCGGGGCGAGTGAAATTAACGCGACGCTGGACAAACGCTTCAAGAATCGTCAATGGCAAGATCACAGAGGACAAGACAACGCCGCAGTAGTCGCGGCCGTCACAGGAACGGTAGCTCAGAGCGACCGTCAACTCGTCGCGAGCCGGTGAAGTTCGCCGGCCCTGTTGATCTGCCCGCCGAGATCAGCGTCGCCGAGTTGTCCGAGGTCATACGCCGGTCTCCGATCGAAATCATCAAGGAGTTGATGCGACTCAACATGATGGTCGCCATGAACGACTCCATCGACTTCGAGGTTGCCGCGACGATATCAGTCCGATTGGGTGTGCGAGTCCGAAAACCTGTCGACATGGAAGAATCTGAGGCTTCTGACCGAGTTGGCTTTGACGACGAAGAAGGCGAAACGCAACCTAGAGCTGCTGTTGTAGCAGTTATGGGCCATGTTGACCACGGCAAAACCACGTTGTTGGACGCCATTCGGGGCACCAACGTCGTAGATGGCGAAGCAGGTGGAATCACTCAAAGCATCGGTGCGTACCAAATCGACCATGAAGGACAGCTCATCACTTTCATCGACACTCCCGGTCACGAAGCGTTTACTGCTATGCGTGCCCGCGGTGCACAGGCGACTGACATCGCCGTCATCGTGGTCGCGGCCGACGACGGTGTGATGCCTCAAACCGTGGAAGCCATCAGCCACGCCAAGGCGGCGGAGGTTCCGATGGTTATCGCCGTCAACAAAATCGATGTTGCCGGAGCCGATCCGGTGCGCGTGACCACCGAACTATTGGAACACGACGTCATAGTCGAAGATTTGGGTGGCGAGGTTTTGTCGGTTCCGGTATCCGCCCTCAACGGTGACGGTGTGTCAGATCTCATCGATTCCTTGCTGCTACTCTCGGAGGTATCCGAATTCTCGGCAGACCCCAATCGCGAAGCGATCGGTGTCGTCGTCGAGGCGACTCTAGACAAGCAACGTGGTCCGGTTGCAACGGTAATCGTGCGCTCGGGCACGGTCAGTGTAGGCGACACGATCGTCGCGGGTGACAAGTACGGCCACGTGCGAAGAATGGTTGATGGCTTCGGGAAAGAGGTCGCGAGTGCTGGACCATCTGTTCCGGTCGAGATTCTCGGACTGAATGGGGTCCCAGAGTCTGGCCAACAGTTTGAGGTAGTTGAAGACGAAAAGGTTGCACGGCAACGGATAGACACTCGATCTCGGCAGGAACAACGACGACACGACACGACCAGGCCCTCGACACTCGCCGAAGTTTTGAGGCACCGCCAGAGTTATGAAGCGGCCGAGTTGAACCTCGTCGCCAAAACCGGAGCTCAAGGTACGATCGACGCGATTCGACGTGCAGTTGACGGGCTTTCATCGCCGGATGTGCAAGTGAAGCTGTTGCACGCGGCCACAGGTCCGGTTTCAGAATCCGACGTGATGCTCGCCTCGGCCTCGGACGCGATGATCGTCGGCTTTGAAACGACCGTTGAGACCGCAGCATCGCGCCTGGCGAACCAGGAAGGCGTCCCGATTAAGACCTACGACATCATCTACACGATGATCGATGATGTCAAACAAGCCGCGAGGCAGTTGACGGAACCAGAACAAGAAGAGGTAACCCTCGGTCGAGCAACTGTGTTGCAGATCTTCCCTCACGGCAGACGAGAACGTATCGCTGGCGTTCGTGTGACCTCGGGCCTCATGCGTCGCAACGCTCGGATGATCGTATCGAGACGTGGCGAGGAGCTGTTTGAGGGTGCTGTGTCCTCGATGCGGCATTTCGACGAAAATGTTCGGGAGATCGCCACAAACTACGAGGGCGGCATCGTCCTCGACGGTTTTCACGACTACCAAGAAGGCGACACCATCACCTGCTACGAGTTGCGAGCTGTCACAGCTCGTTAATCTGGCGAAGTCTAATTGCGGTTCCCGTAATGACTAGGAGAATTGGACGCGTCGAGAAGAATCTGCAACGAATCATTGGACAGATTATCGATGAAGAGCTGGCCCCGCCAGGGTTAGTTTCAGTGATGGATGTGACATGCGATTCCGGATTGACTCTAGCCCGCGTCGCAGTGAGCGTCTACACAAAATCTGGAGATGTCGAACTGGCGATTGAGTACCTCGAAGAGCGCGTCGGATTCATTCGTCACGAGTTGAGCGTTCGAGCCAAGATGCGACGGACGCCGAAGATCATCTTCATTCTCGACACCTCTCTTGAGGAAGGTCAGAATATGATCAATTACATCGATTACCTAACTGACAGTCGCTAGCAAACAACGTCGCACCCTGAAATTGATGATGCGGGGGACAAGACACTCGATTTCAGGATTTCTCAACGTCGACAAGCCGCCTAGGTGGACGTCTGCCGACGTTGTAGCCAAACTCCGGTCCGCGTTTCAGTTACGGCAACGTGGACTGAAGATCGGACACGGCGGAACGTTGGATCCTATAGCTACCGGCGTGCTGCCGCTCTGCATCGGTCGCGCAACACGACTGTCCAAATTCATATTGTCCGGCAGCAAGTCGTATCTCATGTCTGCAACGCTCGGGATATCAACTGATACTTACGATTCCGAAGGCACCGAGACCAAAAGGCAAGATTACTCGTGGGTGAAATCGATTGACCTGGTATCAGTACTGTCAGTATTCCGAGGTGAAATCGACCAAATTCCCCCTATGTACAGCGCCATCAAGAAGAATGGTCAGCCGCTCTACAAGTTGGCCAGACAGGGAAAAACGATCCCACGAGAACCACGGAAAGTCGAAGTCCACAAACTAGAGTTGACGACCTGGGCCCCGCCGAACTTCACGTTGAATATCGACTGTGGGAGCGGATTCTACGCTCGCAGCCTCGCCAACGATGTCGGGGAACGGCTCGGTTGTGGTGCTCACATGACATCGCTTCAGCGCACGAGAGCTGGCAATTTTCACATCAATGATTCTGTATCCCTTGACACGCTGATCGCGTCCGTCGATGATGATTCGTGGACGTTCTATCTGGAAAAACCAGATTATGTGCTCAATCAACTCCCCTCGATCACCCTTGACGACGCGGAAACCGCGGCTTTTTTGCATGGGAGGGTGATAGAAACGAATTTTGCAAACTGGGAGAACGGAGAACATCGGATTCGCGTATACGGGAAAAACGACGAATTCATCGGTTTGGCACGAGTCGACGACAAAGTAGATTCCATCCATCCGGCGATCGTGTTTAAAGATTCGATCGGAATCTAAAAGTGGCGAGATTGTAGAATCTCTGCTGTTAAGAACCAAGTGGTCCCACTCTGTTTTGAATGGTCCGCAACTCGCTCTATTCCTTAGCTAAGCCCCACCTAACCTCTCGAAAATTGCACGGAGAATCCCTACTCTATCTGTCCGCCGAGTTGATCATCATGCTCGCGGTCATCCTTGTTGCGGCTAAAGTTGGCGGTGAAATCGCCGAACGCTTTCTCAAAATCCCGGCACTGCTGGGTGAGTTGTGTGCCGGCATCATCATTGGGCCCCATGCCCTCGGCGGAATTCGCTTCTTTGACCTCGCCGGACCGATGTTTCGCGAAGTCGGGCCGTTCTTGTCGACCGCCGCCAGCCATGGCGGAGATATCGCGGAACCTGCCATTCCATTCGCTCTTTACTTCGTTGGCCAGCTAGGCGCTGTTCTACTGCTATTCGAAGCTGGTCTGGAGACGAACAGGAAGCAGTTCATCAAATATATCCGACCCGCGACTGCCGTTGCCATCGGTGGCGTAGCGCTACCGTTCGCCCTAGGATTTCTGGTCACGCTTTGGTTCGGATATGGTAGTTTGGACTCGATCAGCGAAGCGATTCCCCCGTTGTTCGTTGGTGCGATCCTCACGGCAACATCAGTCGGTATCACTGCGAGAGTATTGACCGATATCAGCAGACTCGATTCAATTGAAGGCGTGACGGTGATGGCGGCGGCGGTATTGGACGATGTTCTTGGAATTGTTTTGGTTGCGATTGTGGTGGGAATTGCTGGCGACGAGGGAATATCGGGTGCTTCGGTAATCCTGCTGATCGTTAAAGCCGTCGGTTTCTGGCTTGGCCTCACCATCGTCGGCAGTATTCTGGCAAACCGGATATCCGCAATGACCATGTGGTTCAAATCCGACGGTTCATCGCTTGTCTTGGCCGTCACGATGGCTTTCATCGCCGCGAGTGTCGCTGAAGTCTACTTCGGCTTAGCCATGATCATCGGTGCTTTCTCGATCGGATTGGCACTCTCGGCGACGCTGCTCAAGGAATACACCCTTTTCGCAATTCGTAACGGAGGCAGCGTGCTCATACCCGTTTTCTTCTGCATTATCGGCATGCAAGTTGATCTGACCGCGCTCTGGCAATCCGATAATATTGTGCAGCTGATATTGTTCGGCAGTGCCATAACCTTGGTCGCCATCATCAGCAAGTTGTTGGGCGCCGGAGCACCCGCAGCACTGGTTGGATTCGGGAAGATGGGATCTTGGCGGGTCGGATTGGGCATGTTGCCGCGCGGCGAAGTCGCACTTATCGTAGCCGAGATAGGTAGAGCCTCAGGCATCATCGACCGAGACATTTTCACTGTCGCTATCGTCATGACCGTCGTCACAACGATCATCGCTCCGATTTTCTTAACTAAAGCCTTTGCCAATGCCCCGGCAAATCCCGAAGCCTCGGAAGTTCATGGCCATGCGGCGCACGGCCATTAAGTGCTGAGGCGAGACGACTATCATAGAAATTCCACCGCGCCCCCGTAGCTCAGTGGATAGAGCACTGGTCTCCGAAGCCAGGTGCGTGAGTTCGATTCTCACCGGGGGCGCCACTCTCCAGCAATGGTTCGATCCGCATCAACCCCACATAGATCGAGTAGCGTGTCCAATGGCGCCCCATTAGTGGAATTCGTCGCCGCCGCGATTAAGCGGTCTCGAGCGAGGAACGCTCTGTCTCGGATAGTGGTTGTCGCTCCATCGCTATATTCGGCGTTCTTCCTGAGGCGGGCAGTGACTACAAAGCTGTGCGATGGTTATGGACTCTTCAACGTCGAATTTATGCGGATTGAAGAGGTCGCCGATATTCTTTTCGATGCCACCGATCAGTCCGAGATGCCTCCCATGACGCGGTTAATCGCGTCCGAGCTCATTCACAACGCGATCTATGACATCGAAACGCCTGGACCGCTAACCAGACACGCGGACAACGACTCCACACTGTATGCAGTTCAAAACACGCTCCAAGAGCTTGAGTTGCTAGATGGTGGGGCTGAAGCCGCATTAATGCGGCTTGCGCGTGGGTCAAACAATGGCCTTTATCCGCAACTGCTTGAGCTACAACGAAGATATGCCGAGCTCGCATCCTCGTATCTGACTCGTGAAAATAAAGCTTCGATGGCCGCTCAGGCAGTTTCCGGCGACGCTGAGCGTGTAAATTCCATCTTCGGCCCCGGCATCATTGTGGTTCGTGCGCCATCACTTCCCGACGCATACACGCGGTTATGGGACGCTTTGGAGCGATTGGACTTCAGCGTTGCTGTTCGCATCAATCCAGATGACAGACCACATTACCAAAAGGGCGATGATTCTCCGCAATCGCGTTTTTACTCGGCAACGAGCGCAGCAGACGAGCCACGAGCGTTGATCCGCAACATAGTGGCCGATGCCCGAGAGGGTGTGAAATTCGGCGAGATGGCGGTACTGTATCCGACACCTGACTACTCATCTCGCATCAAAGACGCTCTTGATGCTGC
>JAAXHR010000231.1:3667-5007 GCA_012270805.1 Dehalococcoidia bacterium | reverse complement strand
CACCGGAACGCCATGATCGATCATCGCGAAGCTGGCATGCCCTGGAACGCGGCCAGTTGCCCAGAGCGACAGCCCCGATCGGTTGATGCCCGGAATGTCCCGAGCATTCCCATCGACGACGGCACCGACCGCGCCGAGTGCCGACATCTGGTGGGCCATCTCATCGCCGAGGATGGCGGCGCGTCGGCGGGGGATGTCGATGTCCTGCTGCACTACGATGGTCGGCGCGTCAGTGTGCGCGATGGCATCGTAGTATTCCCAGCGGCCATACGGTTCCTGCGACCGGCCATCTATCCCATGAATAGGCATCCAGGTAGATGTCATCGCGTATCCTACAACCGCTTTTCCGGACCCGTCTTGGTTCCAGAGATACGGTTTCAAGTCGGGACCAGAGTAGTCGATGTGCGCGGATATATAGCCGCCGTATACGATCGCAGCGGCGTTTTGGACCGTGGCCGAATCGAACTCGGCGAGGCCTTCGAGGATTTCGGAAGCGACAGTTTTCAAGGGATACCGTTGGCCTTGTAGTTCTCCCAATCCTCCAACGTGAAACCCGGCTTCGAGAAGTAGGCGAAGGTTTTGCCTTCGCGCTCACGGACCTCATGGGCCTGCTTCAAAACATCCTCCGCTACATCCACCGGAACTCGAGTAACGCCGTCGCCATCGCAAACCAAAATATCCCCCGGCAAGATCCGCAGACCAGCAACATTAACCGGCACGTCGTGATCTATCAAGTTAAACGGGCCATGCCCCGGAACTCGACCCGTAGCCCACAGCGCCAGCCCCGCCTTTTCGATGCCCGGCACATCCCGCGCGTTCCCATCCGTGACCGCGCCCACCGCACCCAGCGCCCGCATCTGATACGCCATTCCATCACCAATGATTGCCCCTCTGCGTGGCGGCAAGTCGATGTCCTGTTGCACCACGATCGTCGGCGCGTTGGCGTAGGCTATCGAGTCCATGAAGTCGTGCCGACCCGCCAAATCCTGTTCCGGCTCGTGCAACGGCGTCCAAGTCGAAGTCATCGCATACCCGACCGTGGCCCTGCCAGAACCGTTGAGGTCCCACAGATAAGGGTTCAGATCCGGCCCCGAATAGTCGTTAAGCGCATTGATGTACCCACCGTAAACGATCGCGGCGGCGTTCTGCACCGTAGCCGAGTCGAACTCGGCCAACCCCTCCAAGACCTCAGGATCAACCGTCTTCAGCGCCATAGCAAACCTCTCTCGTTCCAAGCGGCAACCAGTCGTCCGCTACCCGCGAATATAGCAGAAGGAGGAGGTAGCGTTGGGATTCATTCGGCAAGTACAGTCGAGTTTGAGGACGCACTGAACCGGTAA
>JAAXHR010000231.1:0-3550 GCA_012270805.1 Dehalococcoidia bacterium | reverse complement strand
GCGGACGCTACGTGGCGATTGATGTCAACACCGGCGAATGGGAGATCGACGATACGCGTGAGTCGACCGAGATTGTAAAGGCGCGGGTTCCGGATGCCTATGTCTTCTTGCTTAGGCATATCGACATCGCGACGGGCTATTTCGGTGGTGCACTGCGAGGGCTAT
Source organism: Dehalococcoidia bacterium (assembly GCA_012270805.1). GTDB lineage: Bacteria > Chloroflexota > Dehalococcoidia > Lucifugimonadales > Lucifugimonadaceae > Bin127. The sequence goes on along the minus strand of JAAXHR010000231.1, from coordinate 3,385 downwards.
TGAAGCAAAAAGAGTTCTTGGAGTGAGAGTAGGGGACGGCTGGGATCATGGCAGACTCTATCTAACGGCGCAGTTATAGATTGAGCGGGTTATCAACGATCCTGTGCCTTTGGTAGCGGTAATTGACATCTGGATTTACCGAATGGTTGGCTTTGTCGCCCTATATGGTCAGCCGACTGGGATTACGTTTTTGCGGGCGGTGAGCAACTGATATTTGGCAATTTCATAAGAGAGATGATCAACGTCTATGAAGCGTGAGGAGGCTGGTGTAGGGTCTGGCGTACCGTTAGAATGCACGAAGTATCCGGAAACCCAACGATTGGGATGGAGCTGTTGCGGGGACATCGGATCGAATGCGATGCTTTGGGCGACGCGGATATTGATGTTGAGGCAGTTGTGGCGGCGAAGTCGTAAGAAAATCGATCAGGGTTCGGAGAAAGGTGTCAACGTGTTGTTGTTGGTGAAGTCGGGGCCGTTGAAGGCGGAGAAGAACATGGGTTGGCCGGCGAATGGCATTGGTGAAACGGGGCCGATGGCCATGAACGGGAACTGTTTCGAATCTGCGTTCATTGCGGACTGCGGGTCTCGAAAGCTGCGGTAGAGGTTCATCGCTTCGTTATCGCCGCCAACGAGTTCCTGTAATCGTCGATATTCCAGACCGAACGCGAGCCCGTAGCCGAAGAACATGGAGCGGAGTTGCATCAGGATCTCGGTGTCGAGCCCTTGCATCGTCTGACTGATGAACATCCAACCGACACCGTATTTGCGAGTTTCGCGCACGGCGCGTTTTAATTCGTTTCGGAGCATCCGCGATTCATCATCGAGTTGGAAGTTGTTGCCAGATGGGACGAATCGATGGGCTTCATCCAGCACGACGAGGGTATTCGCGGTTTCGGCATCGGATGCAAGTGTGTTGGAAGAGTTCTCGACCAACTTTTCGGCGATGTGAGAAATAATGCGCTTCTGCAATGTGTCCGACCACGACTGAAAACCGGATTGATTGGATAGGTCGAGAACAACTACCGGCTTCGTTCGCGATCTACTTCGTGTCAAGAGTGCGACCAGAACCTCGATACGATATTTGCCAATTCCGCCACGAAACAGCGATGTTATCGGTTGCCAATATCTTTGGTTGAATTCGTCCCAACCTTCTTTCTGAAAATGATTCAGGCGCCTTTGCAGAGTTTCCCAATTCGACTTGGTTTTATAGATATCATTTCGTGCCTTTCTCCATAAATGCATAAGAACCTCAATCGCAGGTTCTTTTTTGTGTAATTCATGGATCTTGAAATCTCGCAATCGTTGCATTGCGTATGATTTGGCGGCTTCGCGTTCGGTGTTGCCGCGGATGCCTAGCCCGATGTCGAAGAATCTACTGCCCTCGAACAGATCTTCCAGTAGATTCCAGTCGTCAAGTTGCACCTTCGATATAGGCGCTAGGACGAGGTTACGGCCGAGTTTCTCCTCGACAATCTCCCTGATGTTCAGACCTTGATTGCCGACGGGTTTGTTATTGAACTCGAGTGAGAACTCACCTTGAGGATCGATCACGAGAATGCCCATGTCGGGGTGCCGGGAGTAGGCGGCGAGTAGCATTTTGACGAGGCCAGTCTTCCCTGATCCAGTCTTGCCAAAGATCCCGATGTGATATGCCTCACCGACACCGTGTTTCCCGGAACCGAAGTGTTTGAACCACATTGGGAATTTGATGTCGTTGCCGTAGGCCTGACCGAGATAGAAAAGGTCTTCCTTGCACGATCGAAGGGCGGCATCGAGGAACTGTTGGTCTACAAGGAGGACATCGGTGCCGGTTGACGGTACTCCGCCGAGGTCGCCATGAGAGTGATTGCCTTGGTTTTCCGTCTGCACGAAGCATCCGCCGATCTTCATGACCGCTGTGCGCGTGTCTTGTTGAGGCGTGATGGCGGGCAACGTTTTGTTGGATTTGATTATGTTTTTGAACGCCTGATCTTCATGCCAACGGTTACGCATCTGTATTGATGTGATCTGACCTAAGACTCGGGTAGGGATCGTTTTTCTGTTGTTTAACGGATTCGACTGATCCCATCGAAAGCCCACGAGAGCACCTATCAAGTTTGAAGCGGAGTGATCACCCACGACATCTAGGTTCAACTCGACGCTCGTGGACGGACTGCTGACGACCGCCACAACTGGAGGAGTGCTTGCATTGGGTGTCGTCATTCTTCGATTTCCTCAACCATCGGCTCCGTACGGTAGGTATTTAACATGGCGTAGGCCATTTCGGGATCTTCTGATTCGGCAATTACGTAGGTTCGAACGGCATCGAGAAGAGCATCAGCGCCTTTTGCCAGACTTTTGGCAAAGCGATCAGCGACATACAGGGGATACGGTTCCATCATGGCCGGGTTCGTGCACTGACGTTTGATGGTATCTAATACTGAATGAAGGCGTTGTTGATCACCGCTGATGATGCGAGGCATTTCGACGCGATACGCGTGGGACCAAGGATGTGGTTTGAAGTAGATGACCTGCAAATCTTCGAACAGTTCACGGACCTCCTTCCAAAATTTCGGAAATGCGTCTGATGGCCATGTTCGAGGCGTGCGCGTGTCGAAACTGAATGGTCCCGAGTATTCATTTGCGTTCAGGATCAGACTCGCGGTCGATCTACCGTTGGTGTCTGTTTCCCGGCTGTCGAACAGGAGAGTTTGATCTCGGAACTCGTTCGCCGATGAGCGTTTTGGCAGCGCGATGACACGATCTGATGTCATTAATTCAGGAACGCTGCGCATCGTCTTTGGTGTCCAACGATCGAAGAAATCGTTGTATAGCTCATCGTAGTGATCCTGGGCCGAGATTAACGCTTTTGAAATTGCGATTAATCCGGTGGAAAACGCGCCGTCGAGCATAACGAGATTGCGAGTGTTTGCTTCTGCCGACGCGATGTTGTACTCCATGCAGAACATGAGCGCGTATGTGACTTCGCGTCCGAAAGGCAACGGCTTGGTGGGGTGAACGGCGATGTCGTGCCGAGGGCTACTTTCTTCAGCGTCGAATCCGATACCGTCGACGGCGAGTGCGGCGGCGGAGTTGAGATCAAATGATGCCAGCCGTTTTGATGCCAACGAACCGTCAACCGCGGAGACAGACTCAGCCGGTATATGGGATAGGTCTGGCAGTTCCTTTACCAACCCCAGTTGGTGCGCGCGTTCTCGTAGACTTTCGCGCTCCCGCACTTGAGTCTCCACATGATTGCGCGCCGTTTTGCCGACGCCATCTGCGCGGGTAAGGAGTTCGTTGATCAGCGCGTCGGGGAGGTCACCGAAGATGTCTGTATGCTCAGTAGCCATGAGTGACGCGTGGTTAGATGATTGCACTGTGGATTTCTGTATTTGCTGAGATG
>JAAXHR010000393.1 GCA_012270805.1 Dehalococcoidia bacterium | reverse complement strand
GAGGTCGCACTTGAGCGTCTGCCAGTGCCTTGGTTACCTGGCACCCCTGCGATGATAATTGTCAGGCTACTTCTGTCGATGCCCGATTCATCGGTCACCGTTGCCGCAGCTATGGGCCTATCGGTCCGAATGATTCCGAGCGGTGAGTAGGTAGCAACGACCGGTGGGGTAGTATCCAAAGCAAGCGTGAAGGTCGATGTCGCTTCGGCGGTATTCCCCTCCTCATCAACAATCTTGATGGTAACGGTGTTGCCGCCACCACGGTTGAACACACTATCAGGATCGACCGTATGGGTCAACATGTTATTCTCGACGGTTGGCTCTGCAGCTGTACCGTTGAGTGAGAACTCCGATACCGTGATTTCACCGTTACCCGACAGGGCGGCGGAGATGGTCAACGGTTGATCGGGGTCAACTACCTGTCCAGAGGCTGGGGTGATGATTGCCACGCCTGCCGACGCACCCGATGAGGTAAACTCAACCGGTTCTGCCATGGCGGTATTGCCAAGTGCATCGGTTACGCTGGCATCAATGCGGTATGCACCACCAGCGAGCGGATCATCGTGCGTGTAGCTGATGTTACCACTCTGGGTCAGCACTTCGCCTGCGGCTGTTACCGCGCGAATCATCTCTGGATTGGTTGCCACCTCTTTATGGCTACCCAAACGGGTCAAGGTGATCTCAATCGCTCTCGGATCCAACTTGTCTGGATCGAAACCGGTATCATCGCTGTATGCCACCTGAACGGTTGGCAAGCTGCTTACCTGATGTCCTTCCAACGGCGATACAATCGCGATGACAGGTGCTGTCCTGTCAACTCGGATTGATGGCAAGCCGAAATGGGCAGTGCCGTTTGGCTTGTTCACCGCTCCCACGAGACTGTACATCCCCTCGTCAAGACCGGAGGTATCGAGGCAAACCGAAATGTTGTTATTTGCATCGGGATCCATGACCGTGAAGGCACCCATCATCGCTGCGGACATTCCATCATCTCCGATGAGAACATCAACATCGCCTGCGGAGACGTTCGGCACGATTAGCGTGACACAAACCTCTTCGTCAATAGTTGGGAACCCGGTCACATACTGGGTATCGATCTCGCTTGGGCTATGTGTATCACCACGGGTATTGACAACAGCAAGGATATCAGCCGTTGGATCTGCAAAGTTCTCTGGTGGTGTGAAGTTACCCACCTCAACGGTGATCGCCATTGCGACAATTCTCTCCTCTGTCGCACCATCGGCGGTGTGTGCCACTGCCATGAAGGTGTACATCCCGTTCGGGATTGAGGCGAGATTAAAGGTTGCCATGTAGTTATGATTACCGGCGGCACTGAAGGCAGTCTCATCAATTTCCACTGCCTCTCCCGCAGCGTCGTTGATGGCGAGTTTCAACCCACCTAGGAACGCATTGGGATGTGAGCCTGTCCGTGAGGTCAGGGTCAGCATCGGATCGGGTACACCTTCAGCAATCAAGCCGCTGACGTAGTAGCTACCGTCTTCACGAGGAGCAACCATCGCAACCTCATTGGCTACTTGGGTAATCTCTGTGGGCGAGTAGTTATCAATAGAGACGCTATCGGTAACACCATCAGCTGATGGATACCCTGTGCCAGCACTATCGACAGCGATGGCTCGAATCACATAAGGATTCTCATCTAGGCTCGCATCGGTTGCAGCGGGGCTATCATCTAAGATGGTATCCTCAAGCGTCGCGCTATCGACTTCGAGGGGCCACTCTCGGTAGAGCAGATCGATTGGTGCAGTCGGTGCACCGCTGACAATTGCACTGACCAGATCCTCGATGATAGCGATCTGAACGTGAGAGGTAACCGCTGAATCGCCGATTTGCACGATACCGAGCGGTGTCCAATCCGTATCTGCGGAACGACGAATCTCCAACTGAACTGCGACTGCAATTGGATTGGTCATCGCCTGTGTGAATGCGCTGACAGTGATCAACCCTTGTGCAGCACCGCTATCGGGGTGACGGTCGGTCACATAGGTGTGAACCGCCGAGACTTCAGGTGCTGTACGCCGTAGGTATGCGGCAGCGAACATCTCTTCACTGACAACATCCAGCGCGTTGGTTGTGACGGTACGCACCATAATGTGTGCGCCCCTATCCGGCAACATCGGGAAGTCAGGAACTGGCAGAGGAACTGATAACTCGGCTCCCTGCATGACACCGGCGAGTTGCTCCGGACCAAACGCACCAATCGGATGCCAATCACCACCCGGCAACTGGAATTCAATAGCGATTGATTTCAACGGATGCACCGTACGCTCTCTCATATAGACGGTTAGCTCCACGAGCGAGTCGGAGAAGACTGCCACATCGCCGGAGGTGTACTGCATCTCCAATCCTTCGATTGCACCGTTGCCATCAAAGTCTGACTGCACAGAGGTTACGAGTGCGACATCGGGGTCCGGTGGAACGAGTTCCACGACGACACCGGGACCTCTACTGGAATCCATATTCAAGAGGCTATCAATACCGACAGCACGGAGTCCGTATGTACCGAGTAACGCACCGCCCTCTGAATTGCGGATAAGCATAT
>JAAXHR010000206.1 GCA_012270805.1 Dehalococcoidia bacterium | reverse complement strand
GGCGAGCCACACGCCACCGCCCACCGAAAAGTTCGCAAATCGGTACGCCCCGGCCCACCAAGTCTGAAACCCTACTAGAATCCGCGTACGTTCCTTGCACTTGCAACTTGCGGATAGGATGACAGTTCGGGCGGTACGACATGCTATTTGCATCCGACATCAGCAAATCCTATTCAGAGAGGACCTTGTTCAGCGGGCTCACATTGAGCGTGGCCGCTGGAGATCGGGTTGCGCTGATCGGCGCAAACGGTTCGGGGAAGACGACGCTTCTGGACATTCTGGCGGGCGAAATCGATCCGGAATCAGGGGATGTGACCCGGCATCGCAACGTTACTGTCGGCTACCTGACGCAGGAGCCCGAGGCGTTTAGCGACAAGCCGTTGCTTCAGGAGGTGCTCGACGCGGGTGCGGAGGTGAATGCGCTGGTGGACGAGATCGCCGCGACGTGGGAGGCGCTGTCGACGGAGACGGATCCTGACGAGCAGAATCGGTTGCTGGATCGAGTGAGCAAGCTCGACGAGGAGTTGGATGCCGCTGGCGGAGACGACCGTGAGCATGAGGCGAAAGCGATCCTCTCTGGTTTGGGGTTCAAGCAAGGTGACTTTTCCCGACCTATGAGCGAGTTCAGCGGTGGATGGGTGATGCGGGCGGGCCTCGCCAGGATACTTTTCCGGAATCCCGACCTGTTGCTGCTAGATGAGCCGACCAACCACCTTGACCTCGACGCGAACGTGTGGTTCGAAAAGTATTTGGCTGGTTTTCAAGGCGGCGTGATCGTGACGTCTCACGACCGGGCTTTTCTGAACCAGACCGCGACCAAAGTTCTTGCGATCGAGTCAGACGAAGTGGTGCTTTTCAGAGGCAACTACGACGAATACTTGATCGCGCGTGAAAGCGTTCTTGAGATCAAACGTGCGTCCGCGGCACGGCAGCAGCGGCAAATGGAGAAGCAGATGCGCTTTGTGGAGCGTTTTCGCTACAAGGCGACAAAGGCGAGACAGGTTCAGAGTCGATTGAAGCAGCTCGAAAAGATCGAGATCATCGAGTTGCCGAGGGCTACCAAGAAGGTCAGCTACTCGTTCCCGGAGCCACCGCGCGGCGGTGCGGAAGCCATTTCGCTTACCAACATCAGCAAGTCCTACGGCGATAACGTGGTCTACCAAGGGGTTGACCTGACGCTTTCACGTGGCGACCGTGTGGCGTTGGTCGGACCGAACGGCGCGGGTAAGACGACGATGCTGAAGATTCTTGCGGGTGTCTTACCGTTTGATGAGGGGGAGCGCAAGACCGGCTACAACGTGATAACGACGTATTACGCGCAGCATGTGTTGGAACTGCTGAACCCGCGCAACACGATCATCGAGGAGTTGCAGAGAGCGGCGCCGACGGAGTCGGAACAGAATCTGCGAAACACGCTAGGGGGCTTCTTGTTCAGCGGCGACGATATCCGTAAACCGATCTCGGTGCTGTCGGGCGGCGAGAAGGCGCGGGTGGCGTTGGCCAAGCTGCTCCTTCAACCGAGCAATCTTCTCTTCATGGACGAGCCGACGAACCACCTTGACATCGCTTCGAGAGAGATTCTCGCAGACGCGCTCGGCGATTATCGCGGCACGATCTGCTTCATCACGCACGACCGGACGTTGATACGTCAGGTTGCGAACAAGATAGTCGAGATTGACGGTGGTCAACCGACGGTTTACCCGGGCGACTACGATGGCTACCTCTACCGCAAGCAGCTTGAGGCGGATGCGAAGAGCGCGGGCGCGGCGGTCAACGGCAAGGTTGCCGATGCATCGGAATACGACTGGGCCAAAAGCGGCTACAGCCCGCCAGTCAGAAACCAGATCAGCGCGGATGAACGTCGGATGCAGTTGCTCAAGGACAAATCTCACACGCTTGCGAAGCAGATGGAGGAACTGAGTCGATCACTGTCTGAACGCGAGGCCCGGATATCGGAGTTGGATGGGGCGTTCTCTAATCCTGAGTTATACGACGATCCAGATCGGATTGCCGCGTCGGGAAGGGAATACCGAGCGTTGAAGGAAGAGGTGGAGATGCTTTGGAGCGAGTGGGATAGATTGTCAGTGGAGGCGGATGAAGTTGATAATCAACTGACTGGATTGAATTCCGGCTAGAACCTTGTGTTGGAATCGGTCTGGCGTTTGCTCAGGTGTCGCGCGTCTGGTTGGTTTTGTATCGACTAATGGAGCATTAGGTTAATCCAGTGACTTTTTCATTTCTAAACATCTACAGATTTTCTTGTAAGACGACGCGACGCGCCTCATCGAACCCGTTCGCGGTTCGGGCGGCGTGGTGATGAATTGATCACCATGTTCTCTTTCTTCACCATGCGACACGGCGAGACCAGCTCACGGACAAGCCAACAAGGAGCACGATAACCATCGCTTTCGATGCTTCTCGCTTCAGAACGCGCGTCATGCCGACTCCTGAAGTGCTACCGACATCTCAATCAGCCTCGGCAGTTACAATCGCTGAGATGTTGGCCAACAGCCATGCGGATGCAGCACACAACTGCAACCAATCCCCACTAGATGCGATCCCGGAAGTCAGCAAGCTGCCAATCCAGCAAACGCTGGCCGTCGTTTGCCCGAGCCATTTGATGCTCCACACCCTGGCTAGTCGGCTTCGCACTGCGCCAAGCGTGGCGGTCCTTTCGTTGTTTCCCGTCAACATACGCACTCCTCCCCACAGGTGGAAAGGTCATCGAGATACATGCCCCAC
>JAAXHR010000381.1 GCA_012270805.1 Dehalococcoidia bacterium | reverse complement strand
AAGTAATCGAGCGTAAAGTCGCTCATAACGACGCCGTCGGATAGCTCGTCCAAGTCCAACACCTCTTCGCGCATTCTCTCTAGTTGCTCGTCGCGGAAGTTCAGTTCCATCTGGATCTGCTCAGACGGGTCTTCGTTCAACGGATCGTCGTCGCCGCTAGCCGTGGCGTCCGCCAGAGCCATACGCGCTTGGACGCGGCTTTGCAGGCGCAGATAGACCTCCATGTCCTTGGTCGGCCAATAGTTAATCATCCGCACCGACTGGTTGCGGCTGCCTATGCGGTCAATGCGCCCGAAGCGCTGGATGATGCGCACCGGATTCCAGTGGATGTCGTAGTTGAGCACAGTATCGCAATCCTGAAGGTTCTGCCCCTCCGAGATGCAATCGGTAGCAATCAGCAAGTCAATTTCGTCGGTGCTATGGGGCTGTCCGTGTGCCCGCGGCGCGAAGTTGGTCAGAATGGCGTTGAAGTTATTGGCACCGAAGGTGGTGTGCGTTATGTCCCCAGAGACCATCGCCATGTTTATCTCTAGTTCATTGGCCAAGTCCGCTAGGTTTTCGTACAGGTACTCCGCCGTGTCCTTGAAGGTAGTGAATACCAGCAGCTTGCGGTTGATCCGGCCGTCCTTGTCGGTCGTCGGATGTTGCACCCTGTCTCGAATGTGCGCCTCGATCTCTCGCAGCTTGCCGTCCCGCTCCGGCGTGATAATACGGACCCGTTCATAGACCGCCTCCAAGGTCTTCTCGTCCTTTAGCAAGTCCTCTTTCCAACGGGGCAAATCCAACTCGCGCAGATGGTAGGGGATGCGCGCCCGATTGATCAGAAATTCCTCGTCGTCGTCATCGTCATCCGGGAGGATGTCCGCTCGCTCATCTAACAGCAAATTTTGCTCATATCGGTCTATCTTTTCTAGCAGATCTCTAATTTTGCCGATAGCGCGCCCGAGCGTTTCCGTCAAAGAATGGGCCGAACTCTCCAAGCGTTTCAGAAAGTTGACCCGTATCATGCCGATGAGGAAGTGCTCGCGATCGGCCTGATTAAACCGCAGTTGCTTCTTTTCGTCCGCCAACCGTTTCTTGGCCTCTGCGCTGGTAACGTAGCTTGACGGCCGGTAGATGGATAAAGCGAACCGCTCAATTTGTTCGGATAAATTTTTATATGAAAGTTCGTCCCTCAAATCCGTCAGCGGATAGTGATTCTT
>JAAXHR010000426.1 GCA_012270805.1 Dehalococcoidia bacterium | reverse complement strand
CCGCCGCCGTGCATTCCGAGGCCGCGGGTTCCGAAGATCGAGCCGTAAGCGAGCGTCTTGAGAAGATTCTCGGCTTTGGTGTTGCCCTGGTCTTGGACATCCAATTCGCCGTTCGTGATGAAGACGCTTACGGTGCTTTCGCTGGCGCGGAAGCCTTTGTTCACGTGGAACGGCTCCCACGGGCTCATGTCTTCGTTCTCGGCGATGCAGTGCACGAACTTGCGCGTCGTGCCGATAGTGTCCATGTCCATCTGACCGGGATACCAGTAGCCGATGTTACGGAGGCAGAGCGAGAACGCTCGACCGATCGTGATGTTGACCTGGTTGTCGCGACCCGGGCCAAGGGCCGAGCGCGCGTTGATGCCGATTTCTTTGGCAATCGGGCCGTTGACGATTAGCAACGGGGCCTGCGGGCTTGTCGACATCAGTAACGATGTGCCGCCGTGCGAACCCATTTGCGACAGTGCCTTGACTCCGGCGATTATCACCGGCATATATTCCGGTTTCGCCCCGGCCATCGCGGCGTTGATCGCGATCTTCTCGACTGTTGCAAGACCGAAACCTGGCGGCATGTCGCAGATCAACTCATCAGCGTCGAGCCCGATGCCGGCGATCAACTCATCCACGGCTTGGGTGGTTGGAGGATGCAGCACGAACGAATCGCCCCAATCGCGCATCAGCCACTGCTCATTCATCTTGAGAATGGCGTCCCAACGATCTTCACCCTCGAACCGTTGTATCTCGGCTACATCGTCGCGTTCGCGTCGGCCATGCTGCTGGTCGACCGTCAGCACATCGATGATGTCGTCGATTGCGGCCTCGGTCTGCGAGACACACTCGTCGATGGGCAGGTTGCGATATATGCGAGGAACGATTACAAACTGCAAGTCCGGCATACCTAGCGCCCGGGAACTCGCGATTGCGTCTTCTTCAAAGCGACCGGAGACAATGGGGATGGCAGGCTTCCCCATCTTCTCGATCTGGATCATGTCGTGGACCATCCACGACGCGCAGGTCCCTCAATCGGCGGTGGCGCCGATAACGACGTCACACTCCTCTCCCGCTTGCTTGACGATCGGCGGGGGTGCAGGATAGTTGCCGCCGGTATAGAAATTGACCTGCACATTCTTGAAACGCTCCTGAAGCATTTCCCCCGCTCGCTTCAGCGCGACATCTCCACCGTGGGTACCGCTCCAGATGAGGCCAATTGTGGCGTCGTCAAGCGTCTCTGGACGCTCATTGATCTTCGTCGAGTTCATCAGCCCACGCTGTTGGGCTACGGGATTCAACACTTCTAGCAGATACATCGACTTCGTCTCCTGGTCGAGGGCAAATGTTCGGTTGTAGCGATGATATCGCATCAGATGCGAATCGTCGCTGCTCAGGACGCTACTACTCTGAAGCCCAAGTTCCCGGTGCTCGAGTCTGGCGTGTTCGATGTCCGAGCGCCGACGCGGTATCGATTGCAGTAGGAATCGTGACAAAGATAAGAGCCGCCCCGAATCACTTTTGCGGTTCCGTTACGGGGCCCTTTCGGATTATCTCGCGTCACTCGGCGAGTATTGCGATGAAACGTCGGCGAAAACCAGTCTGAACACCACTCCCACACATTGCCCGCCACGTCGTAGAGACCAAACTCGTTGGCAGGGTAACTGGCAACTGGAGATGTGCCATGCCATCCATCCTGTAGCGTATTCGTGTTTGGAAACTCCCCTTGCCAGATGTTGCACATTTGCTTGCCGTTGGGTTCCAACTCGTCGCCCCAAGCGAACCGTGCCTGATCCAAGCCGCCGCGCGCCGCGTATTCCCACTCCGTCTCTGTCGGCAATCGTCCTCCGATCCAATCGCAATACACCGTCGCATCCGCCCAAGACACATGCGTCACGGGGTGATCAGCGCGATCATCGACACCCGACCCTGGACCTTCGGGCATGCGCCAATACGCGCCGTCAACTCGCCACCACCACTCCGACCCTTGCACCACCTGTGTAACTGTTCGCTCAACCTCCGGCGTCACGAAATCTTTGAACACGAAAGACCAGCCGTATCGTTCGGCATCAGTCACATGTCCAGTTGCAGACACGAAAGCATCGAACTCAGCATTCGTAACGGGCGAAGCTGAAATATCGAACCCGTCCACTGTCACATCGCGTACCGGTCCTTCGCCATCCGCCGGAAACCTTCGATCATCGGTGCCCATCCGAAACTCTGCACCGTGGAGTTCAATCAACTCTTGCTTCACCGGGTCAGCAGACGTAGTTTCGTGCTGAAAAACTGCACTCTCCGAGACGGGAGAATCACTGTCCGTGCGAGTTGGCGAGCAACAGCCCTGATTTGCCGATTCCAAGTCCATATCAGCATTCTATTCTCACCTCACAGTGACGCAAAGCCTACCAAGACGCTAACATTCATATCCATATCGCGGTACCTGAACTCGGACTGAAACATGAAAACCGAAGCCGCCGTACTCCGAGCGCAAAAACAACCTGTATCCGTCGAAACCCTCGAAATCGACTCGCCGAAACGCGGTGAGATCCTGCTCAAGATGGTCGGCGCCGGCGTCTGCCACTCCGACTACCACGCCGTCGATGGACACACCACGAACTTCGTGGGGCCGATGATCCTCGGGCACGAAGGTGCGGGTACGGTTGCGGAGGTAGGCGAGGGTGTCGATTGGTTGAATCCCGGTGACAAAGTGATTTTGTCACTCGATTCCATGTGCGGGCGATGTCGGAACTGTACGGCGGGTCATCCCTCTCTCTGCGAGACAAACTTCACGTACGGTGCTTCGATGCCCGACGGGACGACCCGGTTCCACAAGAACGGGGAGCGCATCAACCATAGAACCCCAACTTTTACTGAGTATTCGATCGCATTGGAGGACAAATGCGTTCTCGTTCCCGAGGACACGAATCTCGAAGCAGCATGTTTAATCTCTTGCGGCATCATCACCGGTGTCGGAGCCGTCGTCAACCGTGCCAAGGTCCCGACCGGATTGGCGATGGCGGTTTTTGGTTGCGGAGGCGTGGGGCTCAGTGTTGTGCAAGGTGGCAGACTCGCAAACGCCGCTCAGATCATCGCAGTAGATACCGTCGACTTCAAACTCGACAAGGCCGCCGAAATGGGTGCCACTCACTTCGTTAACGCGGCCGAGGAAGATCCGGTCGCCAGAATCCTCGAGATCACGGATGGTGGAGCAGACTACGCCTTCGAGGTAGTAGGTCTGCCGTCGATCGCCAAACAAGCCTTCAACTCGACACGGCCGCTTGGCACGACGGTGCTGGTCGGGGTCTTCCCAACCGGCGCGGAGATGGCCGTTGACGGATGGGAACTCCTACGCGGCAGGACGATCCTTGGAAACTGGCATGGCGACGGACGTCCCAGAGTCGATTTCCTCTGGTTGCTCGAGATGGAGAAGCAGGGCAAACTCAAGCTCGACGAGATGATCACGCGATACCGGCCGTTGGGCGAGATAAACGAAGCTTTCGCGGATATGACGGCCGGCGAGGCGGCGCGTTCCGTATTGACATTCCGATAGGGGATATTTCGACAACGTAGCCGACGTAGAATGACGGCATCCTATCCCGCAAATTCACCCTGACGCTTTGCCATGTCCATATTTGACCGCATCGGCTTCGACGCTGGCACCACCCGCCTTGAGGATGCCTTAGATTTTGCCGAGGAGAACGGTTTTTACTATCTGGACTTCAATGCCGACACAGGTCCGAACCACATGGAGACATGGTCGTCGGAGCGCATCGCTGCGG
>JAAXHR010000131.1 GCA_012270805.1 Dehalococcoidia bacterium | reverse complement strand
ATGCGTAAGCCGCTACCCTGTCGCCTTAGACTCGTCGCCTCTTCGGCGGTCTGCAGCCGTTGTGCGGTATTGGAGTTTGGTCGCTGATGGAGTTGACGCGGATCCCAGCACCGGCGATGGCGCGGATGGCGGATTCGCGGCCATTGCCGGGGCCCTTGACCATTACGTCTACGGTGCGCATACCGTGCGTAATCGCCGCCCGTGCCGCGGATTCGCCGGCTCGTTGCGCCGCGAACGCGGTCTTCTTTCGAGAGCCGCGGAATCCCATTGCCCCGGAACTGCTTTGTGAAACCACGTCGCCGTTCGGATCGGTAAATGTGATCAAGGTGTTGTTGAATGTCGCTATTATGTACACGCGACCTTGCGGCACGAATTTTCGTTCTCTGCTTCTTCGTCGAGTTCTGGGCATAGCCTAGATTATTGCTCCTATTAATGCGACGGCGGCCAAGCGGCCATCGGTGGATCTAGTGGGACGGTGCCCGGCGCTTGCCTGCGACGGTCTGGCGACGACCACGCTTGGTGCGCGCGTTCGTCTTTGTTCGTTGACCTCGCACCGGCAGGCCGCGCCGATGTCGCTGGCCTCGGTAGCTCTGAATGTCTACCAGTCGTCGGACATTCATCTGGTTCTCGCGGCGAAGATCACCTTCAATCGCGATTCCCGCGCGGTCGATGCTGGTCCTGATGCTTGCCAAGTCCTCGTCACTCAGGTCACGCATGCGCCTGTTGGCTTCGATACCTAGGTTCGCAGCTATTTCGAACGCGCGTTTGCGTCCGATGCCATAGATCGATGTGAGACCGATAACGACTCGAAGATTATCGGGGATGTTTACTCCTGCGATGATAGCCATTGCAACACTCCTAAAGTTTTTAACCTTGACGCTGTTTGAAGCGTGGATTCTGCTTGTTAATGACGTATACGCGCCCTTTGCGGCGCACTACGCGGCTCCCGGGTTGTTTTGCTTTTACTGAAGCTCTGACCTTCATTTCGTTGCCTCGCTCACGGTCTATCGGAATCGATAGGTGATCCTGCCGCGCGTCAGATCATATGGAGAGAGCTCCACCATGACGTTGTCGCCGGGCAAGATGCGGATGTAGTTCTTTCGGATCCTCCCAGATGCGTGTGCGAGGACCACATGGTCGTTCGGGAGTCGAACGCGAAAATACGCGTTGGGATGCGCTTCCGTAACGGTTCCTTGTACTTCTATTGCTTCTTTTTTGGGCATGTTTGCAGCAATCCAGCGTATTGGGATCAACCGTTCTTTGCAGAAGTCAGGACCTCTGGACCATCGGCGGTGATCGCCACAGTATGTTCAAAGTGCGCAGATAGCGAGCCGTCCGCGGTAACGACAGTCCATCCATCGTCGAGAACCTTGGTCTCCCAAGAGCCCAACATTATCATCGGTTCGATAGCTATCGTCATACTTTCCATCAGCAAGGGACCAGTCCCTGCGTTGCCAACATTAGGCACTGGCGGCGGTTCGTGCAACGAACGTCCGACGCCGTGGCCGACGTACTCGCGTACCAGTTCGAAACCAGCCTCACGAACGAACTGCTCAATCGCATTGGAGATATCGCCAACGCGATTGTGCGGTACGCATTGCTCGATGCCATCCTCCAAGGATGTTCGGCATACGTCAACCAAGCGTAAGCGCTCGTCATCGGCATTATCGCCGGCAACGGCTGTACGCGCACAATCGCTGTAGAACCCATCTACAATCGCACCGCAGTCGACGCTCACCAAATCTCCATCAGACACTACGCGCTCACCTGGGATGCCATGGACGATCTCGGCATTGATCGAGATGCAGGCTACTGCAGGAAAACCGTAAAGGCCCAGGAACGCTGGTTTCGCTCCTTCGGCGCGAATAGTGCGACGAGCGATATCGTCAAGTTCAGCGGTAGTTATTCCAGGTTCTAAAGCATCGAACACAGCATCCAATGCAACCGCGACGATTTGACCCGCGGATCGCATTGAATCGAGTTCGCGCTTGCTTTTGAGCGCGATACGGCTCGCCGTATCCTGATTGCCCGTGAGACTATCTTTCAAAACGCAACTTCAATCGCAATTGTAACCGAACTGGCTCTTTTCGTTGGATCACCGTGGGCGACATGCTTTATTCCAGCGTATCTAGCAACCGTTCACGGACTTCATCGATGGTTCCGAGCGCGTCGATTTGGATGACTCGATCGCCGTCACGGTAGTAGTCAACGACGGGCGCGGTTTCGCGATCGTATACATCCATGCGGTGTCTGATCGCTTCCGGTTCATCATCCACGCGTCCCTCGATGTCGCGACGTTTCTCCAATCGGTCTATCAACTCGTCAACATCGACGCTGAAGTAGATGACCTTGTCGAGCGAAACACCGATCCTATACAACTGGTCGTCAAGTGATGCGGCTTGCGGCACCGTGCGCGGGAAACCGTCAAGGATGACGTTATGGGCATCTGCTAACCGCTCTTTGATCATGTCGATCACCGTCTCATCCGGGACCAGATCACCTTTGTCGTAAAAAGTCTTGGCAAACTTGCCAAGCTCAGTTTCTCGGCTCATCTCGTCGCGGATCATGTCGCCTGTAGACAGATGGACGTATCCGAGTTCGCTCGTCAATATCTCAGCCTGCGTACCTTTGCCAGCACCGGGCGGTCCTAGAAATACGATTCGCATTTCACTCCCAATCTGCCCGTTCCGATTGTCGATTCGTGATCGTCACGACCTGACGAATCCCTCGTAGTTGCGCATCATCAGCTGCGCTTCGAGTTGACGCATCGTGTCAAGTGCGACGCCGACCATGATGATCATGCTCGTGCTCTGGATGAGGGTGAGAGAGGCTTCGAGATTGGTTATCAGATTTGCGATCCACGGCGTGATGGCGATAACACCGAGGAATATCGCGCCACCCCAAGTGATGCGCAACACGATGCGCATGAGATAGTCGCGCGTCGGTTGTCCCGGGCGTATTCCGGGGACGAACCCACCGTTTCTCTGGAGGTTTTCGGCAAGGTTCTGTTGGTTATGCACAACCAGCGCGTAGAAGAATGTAAACCCAACGGTCAGAAGGAATATAAGCAGCCAATAAGGGTCGCTTGTAAAGGTTAGCGTCCGAGTGACCCAGCTCGCCGCTTGGGCTGTGAAGCTGCTGCTTCCGGGATCTGCGAGGTAGGTGGCGATGGTTGCGGGCAGTGTGACGATTGAGAACGCGAAGATCAGTGGGATCATGCCTGCGGCGTTGACGCGCAACGGGATGAAGGATGCACCAGTCTGCCGGTACATCTGGCCTCCGCGGAAAACGCTGCGACCGTACTGGACGGGAACACGGCGTTGCGCTTCGTTGAAGATAACCACCACGAAGATGATGATCAACATCATTGCAACCAGCATCGAGACTTGGAAGGCCTGGTCTCTAAGTGCCCACAACTGACCGACCGTCTGTGGCAATGATGCGACGATGCCGGCAAAAATGATCAGCGATATTCCGTTACCAATGCCTTTTTCAGTGACGATCTCACCCATCCACACCAACAGCATCGTCGTGGCGGTCATGCAGAGGATGATGGTGACGGTGTTTATCGCTTCGTCGCCGCCCAATCCGATGCCGGTAATTGCACCCTGCAACTCGAGCGTGTTGAGCAACGCCCAGCCTTGAAGGATGGCCAAGGGGACAGTGAGGTAGTGAGTGTAACGGTTCAGGGTCCGACGTCCGGCTTCTCCGCCTTCACGTGAAAGTTCACGGAGTTGGGGGATGACCGGAGTGAGCACCTGCAAAATAATCGAAGCGGTGATGTACGGGTAGACACCCATTGCCGCGATGCTGAGCTGACTTAATGCGCCGCCGCTGAAAAGGTCCAAGACTCCGAACACCGGGTTGGCCTCGAAGGCGCGTTCAAGCAGTTCCAGATCGACGCCCGGGTTCGGGACGTGCGCCAAAAACCGGAAGGCGACCAAGATGCCAAGCGTGAA
>JAAXHR010000242.1 GCA_012270805.1 Dehalococcoidia bacterium | reverse complement strand
GTCGTGATGTCTGGCAACTTCTTAGGTGACTGGTTCCGCGACCGGGTCGACCCGACGTTGCGGCAGCTGTAATCTCAGTTCGCGTTGCGTGCGTGTCGCATAAAGGCGGCATTTCAAGACTACCTGCCGCGCCTTTGATCGCGTCGAAACTACATCTGGATTTCAACGCTGCGAATCGGTAAATTCACGAAACTCGCAGATTACGCGCGCATCAATGTGGTATTTGGTATAAAGTTGCTTCACGCCTTGTCGTCCGCGGTTCGTAGACGCACGCGCGCTAGTCCTGAAGGTCGAGTGGCGATTAATCGGTGAAAAGAAAAACTCAGCACACAGGAGTGTAGGTGATGAAAATTCTGACCGATAAGTTCAAATATAAGGCAGTAACCGCTGGTTTGCTCTCTATCTTGGCGACCATTGCAGTGTTTGCTGTCGCATGTGGCGGAACTGAGACTGTCATTCAGACCGTCGTGGTTAAGGAACAAGTGCCCGGCGAAACAGTGATCCAAACCGTCGTGGTCGAGAGGGAGGTTCAGGTCGCTGGTGAAACTGTGGTCCAGACTGTCGTCGTTGAGAAGGAGGTCCAGGTCGCTGGTGAGACGGTCATCCAGACTGTTGTCGTCGAAAGGGAAGTAGAGGTTGCGGGCCAGACCGTCGTGCAGACCGTCGTAGTTGAGAGGGAAGTTCCGGTCGAGGTGGTGGTGGTTGAGGAAGTTGAGAAGGAAGTCGCAGTGGAGGTCGTTAAAGAGGTCGAGGTCGTCAAGGAAGTCGAGGTCGTCAAGGAGGTGGAGAAGGAGGTGCAAGTTGTTGTGACGGCGACAGCCGAGGCGATTATGGAGGAGAAGGTAGAACTGATCGACTTGCCGGATTCCAAGAGCCAACCTGGCCACGTGATCTTCGCGGATGTCGGTTCGGCTCTGGGAGCCATCACCGGAAATGGCGGTAGCCTGCCTGACGCGCCCCTCGGTGGTGCACGAAATTGGGGTGCCGGAGAAAGCCTCTTCACTCCGGGTGATGCCGACTGGGACATCCCAATGCTGGCAGAGTCTTGGAACCTGGCTGATGACTTGAGCTCGGTCACGATCACTATCCGGCAAGGTGTACAGTTCCACAACGATTGGGGTGAGTTGACAGCCGAAGACATGGCGTGGGTGATGAACCGCACGAACCCGGCGATCAACCCCGAATCGATTGCGGCGAGTGCAGCGAACCTTACGGCGTTGTTCGGCAACGTTCCGGTAGAAGCGATTGACGACTACACGATAAGCGCGCAGTTCAACAATTTTGATGTCCGTTGGGCGAGCAACTTCCTGAACCAAGAAGCTTCAGGCGGTCTGACAACCATCGCGACGTCGAAACGTGCATTCGATGAGAACGGACGTGACTGGCTCAAGGACAACTTCGTCGGCACTGGTCCGTTCGCAGTGACCGACTTCAAGTCCGGGACTAGTGCGACGATGACTAGGGTCGGCCACGATCACTGGCGCAAGAATGCCGCGATCGAATCGTTCAAGGTCCTAGCGGTTCCCGAAGAGTTCACTCGTGTTGCGTTGCTGCAAAACGGGGAATCGGACGTATCGTTCATTGATCCTAAAGACTTGGCTCGCATGAAGCAGTCCGGCTTCTTGGAAGTCGGAGCTGGTGCTGGTATCCAAGAAGGCGTAATGTTCCCAGGCAACTTGTGGGAGACCACTAACGCGCTTACTGGTGAGGCGATCGACTTCCCGTCGCACGGCGTGTTCGTGCGCGAGATTCCTTGGGTCGGCAACCCGCACAGCCCTCAAGACGCTGACAACCCGGCCGGAATTGACGACATGGAACAGGCCCGACTTGTCAGACATGCTCTCGCGCGATCGGTCGATCGAGATGCCATCGTTGAGCACGTTCTCGGCGGTGTAGGTAATCCTGTCCACGTGACCTACTTCAGCACGTTCAACCCGAATTGGGAGTCGCAATACGAGTACCCCTACGACCCAGCTGAGGCAGGTCGCATGCTCGATCAAGCTGGATATGCGGCTGACGGTGACGGCACACGATTCCAGATCCCGCTGTTCGTCGGTCCAGAACTGGGCGGCGGTGAGGGGCCTGCTGGCGAGATCGGCGATGCCATTGCCGGTTTCTGGGAGGACGTCGGCATTCGAGTGGAAGTGCTCAAATATGCCTACGGTGTATTCCGACCCGGTTTGGTGAGTCGTTCGACGGTGGTACCCATGTTGACCTCCTGTGACGACGGTAAAGAATCGTATCCATTCGACTGGCCGAAAGGACTGGTCCAGACGACGTTGACGCGCGGTGGCTTCAGTTGCGGTTTCGAATCGCCTGAAATCTTGGCGTGGTACGAAGCCGCGGCATCGGAACCGGACCGCGAGGAACGCATCCGCATCAACAAGGATTACCTCGCGTACATGCACAACTGGGCGCTGTTCCCCGGCTACGTCACAGTTCCTCAGGCTTACTACGCCAACCCGAACTACATCGCCGAATGGCCGATGCATGTGGGCAACAGCTACAACTCGCCTGAGAACATCATCCTGAGGTAAGACCCCTGTGTCGCGCCTCCTGCGGGTCTACGGCTCGTGGATCCGTGGGAGGCCGCGTCTTCAACCGAGATCGTCCTCTTGAGACGGTAATGGATTCAGCATGCGTCGCTACCTCATCAGGAAGCTGATATTCGCCATAATCACGCTACTCGTTGCGACTATGTTCATGTTCGGTTTGTCGCGTCTGGCTGGCGACCCGTTGCTGTTGTTCGCGAAACCAGGCGGGTACGGCATGAGTCCAGAACGAGTTGATCAACTGAGCAAGAAACTGGGGCTAGATAAACCGCTGGTCGTGCAGTACCTGGTTTGGTTGGGACGTGTTCTAACGGGTGATTTTGGCGAGACGATCGTATCCGAGACATCGGTAGCCAAATTAATGTGGGAACGTGCTGCGCCGACATTGCAGTTGGCGATCGCGTCGTTCATTGTGGCGATATTGATGGGTGTCCCGCTGGGAGTGCTATCCGCTGTCAAACGAGGAACGATGTCGGACTACGCGAGTCGAACGTTCGCGCTAATCGGCCAAGCCGCGCCGATTTTTTGGGTCGCGATCATGGCGATTCTTCTCTTCGCTGTTCACCTCGACTGGTTGCCCGTAGGGACTGCGGGCCCCGATGGTGTTTCGTTCTGGACTTGGACAAAGTTCAAATACCTGATCATGCCGGCGTTCGCGCTTGGATGGGGCCCCGCCGCTGCATTGCTACGGTTGACACGGTCTGCAATGCTGGAGGTCCTGGATTCGGAGTACGTGACGATGGCGCGGGCGAAGGGCGCGAACCATAACGCTGTGTTATGGAAACACGCGTTCCGCAACGCGATTCTCCAGCCTCTGACCACATCAGCGATCGTGTTGGCCAGCTTCGTCACCGGTGCTGTGGTAATCGAGCGGATATTCGCGTGGCCTGGTATCGGGCAATTGATGACCGACGCGGTCTGGAACAATGATTTTCCAACGTTGACTAGCACAGTGTTGGTGTTCACGGCCGTTTTCGTTTTTATGAACTTTTTGGCCGACATTCTATACGGGGTTTTAAACCCGGTTATCAGGTACGACTAGATGAACATCGAACAGACGGCTCGCGCGGCCGCACGATCGGCACCTCGATCCCAGCGGCGGCTGACGTTGTGGTACATCTTGAGGCGATGGCCGATCCTACCGGTGGCTCTGCTGGCGTTGCTGGCGATTATGGGTGTTGGTGCAGATTGGATAGCGCCGAACGATCCCATAGATCAGTCGCTGCCCGATCGCAACGCCCGACCGCTGTACCAAGACGGAAGTCCGTACTTTTTCGGAGGCGACCATGTAGGTCGCGATGTGCTGAGCCGAGTGATACACGGAGCGCGCGTGTCACTGTCGGTCATGGCGGTTGCGTTGTCTGCTGGGATGTTGATAGGCACAGGTCTAGGTCTATTCGCCGGTTACGCAGGTGGGATCGTGGACGAGATCATCACACGAATCGTGGATATTTGGATGGGGTTCCCCTTCTTGTTACTGGCACTCGTCGCGGCGATTATCGTCGGAGCGAGTTTCACGGTGATCATGGTGTTGATGATTTTGGTGGCGTGGGTCTCGTTCGTCCGGAACGTCAGAGCAGACGTTTTGGTGCTCAAGGAGAGCGGTTACGTGGCTTTGGCGAGGATTTCAGGAGCCTCGACTGTGCGGATCTTGGTGCGCCACATAATGCCCGGCACTATCGGGACGATAACGGTGATCGCCTCGTTGAGCGTCGGGAATCTTATCCTCTACGAAGCCACGTTGAGTTTCTTGGGGGCAGGCATCCCGGCACCGACACCGTCGTGGGGGAACATGGTCGCCGAGGGACGAGACTATCTGCAGACGGCTTGGTGGACTTCGGTGATCCCCGGCACCGCTCTTTTCCTGACGGTAATGTCGCTTAATTTCTTCGGAGATTGGCTTCGGGATCGGTTGGATCCGCGGTTGCGACAACTGGGGTAGGGTGTGCCCCCTTTGCCCTTCGGGCATTTCCCCCGTGAACGGAGGCAAACTCACTAGGTGGGCAGTTTCGTCGTGAATGGAGAGGGAAAACGGTGGTGCGCGCCCCTTTCGCCGTGCGAAAAGGGCAGTGGGTGTTGCAATGGCGGAAGGACTTCAGCTGGTTTTATGGGGCTGCCCCCAGTTTGTTGACATGGTGATGGATATTACATAGTTTTCGGTTAAGCGGTTGGGGATGTCTAACCCGCTTGGTTGCGGTCACTCTAGCCCCATCCGATCAAGGACTTCAGATCGACGTCGTAATGCACTTCTTTCACGGTCCGCACCTCAGACCTTGCGACTTTGCTACACGCCGCGGAACGGGTGGTGTAATCTGGCTGAGCGCTTCACAGCCCCGCAATGAGTAATCAGTATTTGGTTTGCTTCGTCAACCACCTACTGCTACGATTTACAAGAACAACCACACGAAAGGAGGTTGTCATGGCAAAAGGCAGTAAAGGCGGTTCGCCTCCCAATGCTCCGAGCAAGACGGGCAATCCGTCGGGCAAAGGCCGAGGCAACAACCCGCCGAAGAAGTAGCCTGAACGAGCCGCCGCGGTCGCACTGTCCGCGGCGGTTCGCATTTGAGACACCATTTTAGGAGGACGAAATGCGCAGACGACGCTCAACTCGCAGAGACACCGTCGCTTATTCAATTCACGACCGTAACAACAAACGCACCTATATCGGATCAACGAACAATCCTAGACGCAGGGCTTCGGAACATGTCAAGTCGGGCAAGTTGCAGCCAGGTGGAAAGCTGGTGGTCGAATCCCGCAAAATGACTCGCAAGAGTGCGCAGAACCTTGAAGGCAAAAAGATCAGGGGCTACCGCAATCGCACAGGGAAGTTACCGAAGAACAACTCTACATCCAACGGCCGCTGGAACAGATGGTTCAGATGAGCTGAAGAAGATGCCTGGGGCGTAAACGCTGGGTTTAAAGTGCTGAAACGTCATTAGAAGGCACTGTGGCGCGGTCGGGAGGTGCGCTTCGTTGGGGATGAAGCCAGCGTTTCAATATGGGCACCCCCTGCGTGCTCGCTTTGCTGGCACGCGTCCCCCTCGCTTCGCGAAGGGGAGGGGGAATTATACGCCTTCAAGCATCAACTCCTCGGCGAGGTGGCAACTTACGAGCCTGCCGGTATCGATTTGGCGCAGTTCAGGTTTTTCGGATGCGCACTGTTCGGTGGCGAAGGGACAGCGGGGGTGGAAGTGGCAACCGGTTGGCGGGTCGGCGGGGTTGGCGGGTTCGCCTCCGAGGACTACTCTTTGGCGTCGGGCTTCGACGCGTGGGTCTGGAACAGGGATGCCGGAGATGAGGGCGTAAGTGTAGGGGTGCTGTGGATTGCTGTAGAGGTCGACGCTGGTCGCTACTTCGACGATACGTCCGAGGTACATGACTGCGACGCGGTCGCTGATGTGGCGGACTACGGAGAGGTCGTGTGCGACGAAGAGGTAGGTGAGTTCGAGTTCGGATTGGAGGTTAGCGAGCAGGGAGAGAATCTGAGCTTGGATTGAGACGTCGAGGGCGGAGACCGGTTCGTCGCAGATTATGAAGTCGGGCTCGACGGCCAGGGCTCGTGCGATGCCGATGCGTTGGCGCTGTCCGCCGCTGAATTCATGGGGAAATCGTCTCGCCATTTCGGGGTTCAAGCCGACCATCTCGAGGAGCTCGGCGACTCGGCGGTTGTATTCGGCGCGGGTGGATGCCAGGTTGTGAATTGTTATCCCCTCGCCGATGATGGAGCCGGCAGACATTCGAGGGTCGAGGGAGCTGTAAGGGTCTTGGAAGATGATCTGCATGCGGCGGCGGAGATTGCGCAGTTCGCGGCCGCGCATCGAGTTGATGGGTTGACCCTCGAAAAAGACTCTGCCGCTCGTTGCTTTTTGCAGATGGAGGATAGCGCGTCCCAACGTGGTTTTACCGCTGCCGCTCTCGCCTACCAAGCCGAGGCTCTCGCCTTTTCGGATACTCAACGAGACGTTGTCGACAGCGTGTATGATCGCGCGATTGCGGGAGAAAAGGGTGCCGGAACTGACGGGAAACTCGACGCTGAGGTTTTCGACATCGATCAGTACTGAAGGATCGGGGTCCGCCACGGTGTCTTGTCCGCTGTGGCTAGACATGAGCGGGTTGTGATGCGTAATTGCTGTAGATTTCGTCGGCTACCCAACAAGTAGCGGTGTGGCGAGGTTCGACTTGTACTGTCTGGGGGTAGTCGCGCACGCAACGATCGATTGCGTTGCGACATCTTTCGGCGAAGTGGCATCCGTTGGGCAGTCGTGCGAGGTCTGGCGGTTGACCGGGTATGGGGTCAAGGCTTGAACGAGTGTCGCGGTCTATGCGGGGGATCGAGTTTAGTAGTCCGACAGTGTAGGGATGGGAAGGTTTTTCGAAGATGTCAGTTGATGAGCCGCGTTCGATGATGCGACCGGCGTACATGATGTTTATTCGCTCAACGTATCGGGCGACTACGCCGAGGTTGTGGGTTATCAGGAGCAGTGCCATGCCACGCTCGCGTGTCAAGGTCTGCATGAGGTCGAGTATCTGTGCCTGGATAGTCACGTCAAGGGACGTCGTCGGCTCGTCCGCGATTATCAGGTCGGGTTCGCAGCTTAGGGCGATGGCGATCATCACGCGTTGTCGCATGCCGCCGCTGAATTCGTGAGGGAATTGTGTGAGGCGTCGTTCCGGATCGGAGATGCCCACTGTTTCGAGGAGGTCCAACGCCCGCTTTCCCGCTTGCCTCTTTGTGAAACCGAGCTGCGTCATCATGCCTTCGGTGAGTTGCGTCTCGATGTTTATGACGGGGTTGAGGGATGACATCGGCTCTTGGAACACCATTGCGATGCGTCGACTTCGGTACTTGCGCATCTCTGATGGAGGAAGTTGCAAGAGATCGGTCCCACGGAACTTGACTTCGCCGTCGACGATACGGCCAGGTGGCGAAGGAATAAGGCCGAGGATGCTCAAGGAACTGACAGACTTTCCGCATCCGCTCTCCCCTACCAGAGCGACCGTCTCCCCCTCTTCGATGTCATACGTGATGCCATCTACGGCCTTCACTGTGGAATCATCGCCGTAGAAGTAGGTTTTTAGGTTTTCGACTTCTAAGAGCGGCATCGTGGCATGGTCAGCGAGTAGTCGCCCATCGGTCTTCTGATGGGATGTATTCGCGTCGTCCCAGCGTCGTTGGCAGGGGCACGGGGTCGTAGTCCTCGGTTTGTGTGGCCCACTCCATGAGCAGGGCTCGCATCTCGGATATGACTGGGATGTTTGCGGGATCGTTGGCGACGTTGGTGAGTTCCCACGGATCGGCATTGAGGTCGTAGAGTTCGTCGAGGTCGTCGCTTCCGGGGTCGGTCACGAATTTCCAGTCCTTAGTGCGGACCATGCGGCGGCGGCCTTCGGCTTCGCGGATCCAGAGGGTTTCCATGAGTAAATCGCGGCCTATGTGTCCTTGATCCATGAGTTCCTTCAACGCATCGTCAGTCAAAGGAGCACCCCCCGTCCCGTATTCGCTGAAGGCGGCAGAACGGGGAGGCGATTCGGTGGCGGTTGATAGTGGTCGGCCTTGAACTCGGCGGAGAGTTTCGGATGTAATCAGATCTGATTCGATGTCTGTTGTCACGGACGGTCCCGGTCGCGCCAATTCCTCACCCTCTTCGCCAGGCGGCGCTGAATTGAATTCCGCGATACCGGAGAGTTGGAGGATGGTTGGAAGGAGGTCGATGGTGTTGGCCATCGAGTCATCTACTAGACCGCATGGGACACCGCCAGCGGGCCAAGAGACGAGCATGGGGACGCGGGTCAAAGCGTCGTAGAATACGCCGCCCTTGCCGAGCATGTCGTGCTCACCGTTGAAGTCACCGTGGTCAGCAGTGAATACGACGATAGTGTTTTCGCGTAGGCCCGTCTCATCAAGATGATCGAGTACCCCTCCTACACCATCGTCCAAGTGGCGAGTCATCGCCAAATAGACGGCCATCGCGTTGCGAACGTCATCCGGATCGTCTTCGCTTACGCCGAGCATGTCGTGGAGCTGGCGGTTGCGCGTCGGTATGGTCCCATCGGTGTATTCGTCAGATCTCTGCGGCGGCATAACCACGCTTTCCGGCGGGACCATGTTGGCGTATTTGCGTGGTGCTTCGAGTGGATGGTGCGGGTCGGGGTATGAGAGTAGGAGGGCGAACGGTCGATGGCCTGGTTCGCCGGGATGACTGCCGAAGCGGTCGATGAATGCCTGGGTCTGGATGGTTAACGCGGTGTTCGAGTAGCCCTCAATGGGGTGATCAGTCACCGCGTATCCGAAGCTCGGGCTCTGTTCGGGCATGTTGTTACGCGTCGAATGCGCTTCATTAATGACATCCTCGGGGACCGCCCATTCCATCCCCTTTACACCCGGAATGGCTCCTTTGTAGTTGGGTCTAGGCATGCCGCCGTGAGTCAATTCGCAACGAACATCAATCAAGTCCAGGTCGTCTTCTTCGGTGAAGCAGTGATTTTTCCCGATCAACCCGGTGGTGTAGCCAAGTTCCTTCCAGATTCGGAAGGCGTGGAGTTGCCCGGAGGGCATCAGGGTTTCGTTGCGACGACTTCCGGTCGAGTGCGCGTATCGAGATGTCATCATCGAGACGCGTGCGGGGACGCAGAGGGCGTGGGGTGTGACGGCGTGGCGGTACATCACGCCTTCGTCAGCCATTCTTTCGAGAGATGGCGTTGGGATGCCGATCTCGGAGTACATTCGTAGCGCCGTGGCCTTCAGTTGGTCGGCGACGATGAAGATGACGTTCGGGAGAGATGAGTTGGTTGTGTTTGGATTCGTCATGGTAGTGCGGCCTGTTTCATCCTCTTCCGCGCAGGTGCGGGTCTAGTACATCGCGGAGCGAGTCGCCGACCAGGTTGATGGCGAAGACGACGATCGCGATGGTTAATCCGGGAATGATGGCGATATGGGCGCCAAAGCGGAAATACTGTTGGGCAAACGTCAGCATGTTGCCCCAGCTAGGCGTCGGAGGCTGGACCCCGAGCCCGAGGAAGCTTAATCCGGCTTCGGCGGTAATCGCTGCGCCGACTCCGACAGTGAAGAGCACTAACGACACCGCCATCGAGTTGGGTAGTAGGTGGCGGAATACTATCCGTAAGTCCGATGCGCCCAATGCTCGGGCGGCTTGAACGTATTCGAGCTGAGATTGCGTCAACGCGTGTGAACGCACGACACGTGACGATCCTCCGACCACATTGAGAGAAAGCGCAACGATCACCGCCCAGACCGAGAATCCTAGCGCCAGTGTGACAGCCATTGCGAGAACGAGTCCTGGGAGGGAGATCAGCACGTCAACGACGCGTTGTACGAGCAGGTCTACGATGCCGCCGCGGTACGCGCTGACGATTCCGATGATGGTGCCGAGCGTGACTCCCAAAAGCGGTGCCGCTAGTCCGATCACGAATGAGGTCCGGCCTGCGTGTTGCAGACGAGTCAAAATGTCTCGACCTAGTTCATCGCCCCCTAGAACCAACAGTTCATCGTCAAAGCCGCGTGACATCATGGGTGCTGCCTTGCCGCTTAACGTGCGGTCATATTTGTGGGGTGTCAGATAACCGGCACTCAGGATAAAGAGCAAGATGAGGACGAGAATCAGAAACCCCACGGCACCGGTCGGGTGCTTGCGTATGGTACGCCAAGCGGGAGTAACGAACCGCATTGTTCGTGTTGGTCCAATCTCCGAGCTGTCTTTTGCGGTAATCATTCGAGCTGTATCCGCTTGTCCAACGCCACGTAAACCAAATCGATCAGCAACATCCAAACCATCACGAATGCTCCAAGGACGAGAACTAGACCCTGCAGCAACTGAAAGTCACGTTCAGATGTCGCAGTGACGATTTCCACACCCATGCCGGGAAGCGCGAAAATCCGCTCCAGGACGACTGCGCCGTTCAACAGACCGGCGAAAAGCAACGCCGACAACGTGATCACAGGCAACACTGCGTTCGGTAACGCGTGGCGCACTATCACCCGGTTGGGGAACAATCCTTTGGCGCGTGCGGTCCTGATGTAGTCCTGGTTGAGCACCTCAAGCATGGTGGATCGGGTGAGGCGCGTCGCGACCGCGGCGAACGAAGTGCCTATCGCGATGGAAGGTAGTATCAGCCGTTGGAACTGTTCGACCGGAGCATCCAAGAATGTCTCTTGGAATATCGGCGGGCTCCAACTGAACCATGTCACCAACGCGAGGAGGAGCAAGATGCCTAACCAAAAGTTGGGCAAGGCGAGGAAGACCGCTGAGAAAGTCCTAATGATTTGATCCGGCCATCTGCCTCGCATCATCGCGGACAGGATGCCGAAGGGTATCGCCATCACCGCTCCTATGAACACCGAAAGTATCGCCAAAAGGAACGTGACTTCTGCCGTTTCCGCCACCACTTGCACTACCGAAATGTCGCTCACATCGGACTTGCCGAGATCCCCCTGCAAGAGTTGCAACATCCAACGGGCATATTGAATCGGCATAGGGTCGTTGAGGCCGAGGCGCTCTCTTATAACCTCGACCGCCTCTTGGTCAATGATGCTCCCGTCTTCCGCGACTAAACCAAGAGCCACGTCGCCCGGTAGCACCCGGGCCAAGAAAAACGTGAGCGTTGCCAAGATGAACAGGTTCGGGATTAGCAACAGGACCCTTCGAATGATGTAGTCCCGCAACGCTTCAACCCTCGTTCAGACGGTTTAACCCCGACCTGTTCATCTTGGTTACCTCAAATCAGTAGTACCGGTTGGATGATTATCCCGCCCTGTCTACTTTCGAGGCGAACTGTCGTCAATCCATACATCCGTCCAGGTGTGGAGGTTGAACCACTGTCCGAGGGCACCGGGACGGTCCTGCACGTGATTGGCAATCAACTCGCTGGACCCGACCTGCTTGCCCATAGGCACAACCGGGATCCAGTCTTCACGCATCACTCTTTGGATCTCGCGCGTCGCGGCGTGTGCGTTTACCGGATCGGTCGCTCCTTGGAGGTCGGCAAGCAGTTCGTATATCACGTCGGGCGGTTCTGCGGCGTTTGCCTCTCGACCGCCGGGCAGGTATTGCTCTAGCAGGAAAGCGCTCACGCTGGGGAGAACCACGTTGGGAGTGCTCATCGACATCTCAAAGTTGGCGCTTTGGATGAGTTCAGCGTTCGCGGCGGAATCTCCGACGTTGAGCGTGACCTCCCAACCGGCATCGGCATATACCTGGGCGGCAAGTTGGGCCAGTTCTTGGAAGAATGACCGGGAGTTTACGACCATCTCGAATCCAGTTATCCCAAGCTCTTCAGCTAAAGCGTTACCTTCGGCGAGGGCTTCTTCTCT
>JAAXHR010000396.1 GCA_012270805.1 Dehalococcoidia bacterium | reverse complement strand
GCCGTGTACGCGCCCAGGGCGAAAAACGCCGCGATCCCGATGTTGAACAATCCTGTGTGCCCGTAGTGCACGTTCAAACCGACGTTGATGATCGCGTAAATCCCTGCAATAACCAGAAAGCTGCCGATGTGCAGGATGATTCCTTCAAGCTCAAGCACGACCCGCTAACTCCTGCTCTGTCCGAACAATCCGTTGGGTCGCACTAGCAACAACACGATGATTGCCGCGAAGAACACCGCTGGCTTATAAGACGGCTCCAACCACGCCGTTGAGACCTCACCGACAACCCCTACGAAGATCGCTCCGGCGAAAGCGCCATACGGATTCCCGATCCCACCAGCAACCACAGCCGCGAATAGCGGTATCAACAGCTTCCAACCTGAAATCGTCAACAGCTGACCCTGCCCCGTCGCGAACAGTATCCCCGCCGCGGCTGCCATTCCACCCCCAAGCACCCAAGTGAGCACATTAGTCCGCTCAACATCGATCCCCGTGACCCGTGCCAGATCCTCGTTGTCCGCCGCTGCACGCATCGCCTTGCCCCAACGAGTCATGTTCAAAAACAGATATGTCGCCAACGTCAGCACGATCGCTGCAATCGCGACGAACATCATGTCCGGCGGCACTCTAACCTGCACATCCTGCAAATGGAAAAGGTCAACGGTCCAAATGAAAAACTTCTTCGAAACCCGCGGAAAATGCTCCACCTCGGTACCCCAGATGTACTGGATGAATCCCCGCAACGCAATCGCCACACCCAGCGATGCCAACACCATCACCCCTGGCAAGGCCCCTCGACGCCGCATAGTTCGATAGACAAGCTGGTCAACCACCACGGCGAAAACCGCAACCGCCGCTATCCCAATCGGCAACGCGACGAATAACGCGTAGCTGAACGTGAACGGCCCCACCGAGTTGTCGTTCCACGCTGCGGGCACCAGTGTCCCAAACACGAACAGCGCGATAAATGCCCCCAACGTCATGTAGTCCCCATGAGCGATGTTCGCAAGATGCAGATTGCCGTAAACCAGCGACAAACCCACCGCACCTAACGCATATATCGATCCGACCAGCAGCCCATTTACGGTCAGATCCAACTGCCAAATCAAAGCCCACAACGCAAGACCGCCTACCGCGAAAAGTGCCGCGCGCTCGACAACCATGAACCCACGTTCGCCAACAACAGAGACGACCGCGTCACGGATCGCATTTGTATTGATGACCATCTAAACCCCAGAGCCGGAACGCGTCGACTATCCCGCTCCCTCCGATTCGCTCTCTGTCTCCCCGCTCAGTCCCAAGAAAACCCTGCCGATATCGGGGTTCTTCAGAAGCCCGTCCGCCGTATCCTCCGCGAAGTTCCGCCCCCGAGCGAAGACGTACGCTCGATCGCTATGCCGCAACGCCTTGATAGCATTCTGCTCCACTAGCAGTATCGAAACGCCAGTCTGATTTATCTCCCTGATCTGGTCCAGAACTTGATCCACAATCTGAGGTGCCAAACCCGCCGTTGGTTCGTCCAACAGCAACACCGAAGGCTCCGCTACCAAGGCCCGTGCCAACGCCAGCATCTGACGCTGACCGCCAGAAAGCTGGCCAGCCTTGCTGTTCCATCTCTCTCTCAACAGCGGAAACAAATCCTGAACCCGCTCCATACGGGGACGAACGTCGCCACGCATCGTGAATGCACCCATCTCCACGTTTTCCCGTACCGAGAGGGTAGGGAAGATGTTCTCTGCCTGTGGCACATAACCGATGCCCATCTCGATCAGCCGATCCGCACGCTCACCTGTGATGTCCTCGCCATGCAGCTTGATCACCCCAGCTGACACATCCGCCAAGCCGAAAATCGCCTTGATCGTCGTCGATTTACCCGAACCGTTAGGTCCAATGATCGTGACCATCTCACCACTCCCGACGAATATAGATATCCCACGCGTAATAAGGGTCGGGCCATATCCCGCCTCCAACTCCGAAATTTCCAGGGCAGGGCAGGCCATATCCCCTGCAACTGTTTCACTCACGCCGCAACACCCCCAAGATACGCGTCCAACACCCGCGCGTCGTTCCGCACCTCTTCCGGGGTTCCGTGCGCAATGACCTTGCCTTCAGCCATGACGATTACCCGATCGCACATCTCCATGATCAACGGCACATCATGCTCGACGATTACCCAAGTGATGCCGCGCTCATCGCACAGGTCCCGGATTGTCTGAGCGATGTTCCGCATAAGCGTCGGATTCACTCCCGCCGCCGGCTCATCCAGCAACACCAGCTTCGGAGATGCCATCAATGCCCGCCCGATCTCCAGCAGCTTCTTCTGACCAGTAGAAAGATTTGCCGCCAACTCATCCTCGAGATGCGTCAACTGCAACAGCCCCAACACCTCACGAGCCTGCTCTCGTATCCGATTTTCCTGCCGCCTGACTAGCCAAGGGGCGAACACAGACGTGAACATTGCCTCTCCGATTTGGCCCTCAGGGACTACAGCGAGATTCTCCAACACCGTCATCCGCCCCAACTCACCCGGTATTTGAAAAGTCCGTGCCACACCTCGCCGTGCCACCGAGTGAGGAGGTATCCCATCCAACCGACCACCGTCGAAAAAGATGCGCCCACCCTGCAACGGGACCATGTCCGTGATCAGGTTGAACATGGTCGACTTGCCCGCACCGTTCGGCCCGATCAACCCCGTAATCGTCCCCGCTTCAATATCAAACGAACATTTGTCTACCGCACGTAAACCCCCAAACGCACAGACTGCGTCCTCAACCTTAAGAATCGACTCTGTCAACCCAGATTCACGCCTTCATACATCGGAAGATGCAAACGAAACCACACAGACATCATCCTCTATACTTTCGCAATCAGATTATATAGCCGCAAGACCGAACTGATACTCCATCGCAATTACGCCGCGATACCGCCAATACCACATCTGAACAACCATTGAGAGCATCACGATGACTAGCAAAAACGGAAGTAATCAAACCTCCGATCTCACCCCCGAAGACGTCCTAGGCACTGAACATCCCGCCGAACTCCGTGAAATCCGCACCCGCGCTGACGGACCCTCAGGCGTCCTCCCATTCACCGCCGATTTCCTCACCAACAGCCCCAGCGGCGATCACTTCGGCATGACTCAGAACGCCGGAATGGGTTGGAACCCCGCAGAACTCATGCGAAAGCAGTTCATCATCCTCGCCACCGCCGGTGGACTGCGAGAAGAGGATGGAACACCCGTCGCATTAGGCCTCCACACTGGACACTTCGAACTCTCATCCATGGTCAAAGCCGCCGCCAACGAATTTGATCGGCTCAACGGCCTGCCCTTTGCTACATTCTGCTCCGATCCCTGCGACGGACGCACCCAAGGCACAACCGGCATGATGGACTCCCTCCCATACCGCAACGATGCCGCACAAGTCTTCCGCCGCCAAGCCCGTTCGCTACCGACCGCTCGCGGAGTAATGGGCATTGCATCCTGCGACAAAGGTCTACCCGCAATGATGATGGCTGTCGCCGGACTTCGCGACAAACCCGTCGTTATTGTCCCCGGAGGCGTAACCCTAGCTCCCAAAACCGGTGAAGATGCCGGCATGATCCAGTCCATCGGTGCCCGATTCGCACAGGGCGAAGTAACCCTCGAATACGCCCAAGATGTCGGATGCCGCGCCTGTGCATCGCCGGGGGGAGGTTGTCAGTTCCTTGGCACCGCCGGAACATCCCAAGTAGTCTCCGAAGCACTCGGACTCGCCATCACCCACGCCGCACTCTCGCCCAGCGGCACACCCGCTTGGTTCGATGTCGCCGTCCGATCCGCACGCGCCCTAGTAATGGCTGAAAATCGCGGCATCAAGTCCAGCAACATCCTCACCGATGCCGCTTTCGAGAACGCTATGGTTGTCCACGCCGCATGCGGAGGCTCAACCAATCTCCTACTGCACACACCAGCCATCGCCCATGCCGCCGGACGCTACCGAATGAATGTCGAGGATTGGCGACGCGTCAATAACGAAGTCCCACGCATCGTCGATGTCCTTCCAAACGGCCC
Source organism: Dehalococcoidia bacterium (assembly GCA_012270805.1). Classification (GTDB taxonomy): domain Bacteria; phylum Chloroflexota; class Dehalococcoidia; order Lucifugimonadales; family Lucifugimonadaceae; genus Bin127. The sequence continues at coordinate 1,101 of JAAXHR010000396.1, read as the reverse complement.
CATCGGACATCCCACCGCGCAGCTCTATGCCGCGGGCGGCGTGCCCGAGGTCATGCTTCATCTCCGCAATCTCGACCTCCTAGATACCTCAGTCCTCACTGCAACCGGCCAATCCCTTGACCAAAACCTCGATTGGTGGGAAGACTCCGAACGCCGACAAGACATGCGCAACTACCTCCGCAACGTTGATAGTGTCGACCCCGACGACGTGATAATGTCCGCCGACCGCGCCAAGTCCAAAGGTCTCACCAGCACCGTTACCTTCCCTGGCGGAAACCTAGCCCCGCAAGGTTCTGTCATCAAATCCACTGCCATCGACCCAACAGTAGTTGATGACGACGGCGTCTATCGAAATACCGGCAATGCGCGTGTCTTCACATCTGAACGCGATGCCATCCGGGGCATAAAAACCCGCGACGACGACTACAAAATCAAAGCCGGCGACATCATGATCGTCAACTGCGGCGGCCCGCTAGGCACCGGTATGGAAGAGCTCTACCAAATCACCGCTGCTCTCAAACACCTCTCATACGGCAAACACGTCGCGCTCATCACCGACGCCCGGTTCTCCGGCGTCTCCACCGGTGCCTGCATCGGACACGTCGGCCCCGAGGCCCTCGCAGGCGGTCCAATCGGACGCGTCCGAGAAGGCGACCTCGTCGAAATCATCATCAACCGCAACAATCAGACGGGCTCCATCAACCTCGTTGGGGAAGGCGACACCTACCACGGTCCAGAATGGGGCTCCCAAGAACTCGATTCCCGACCAACCCCCGAAACCCTCGAACCGCATCCCCAACTCCCCGACGACTCCCGCCTCTGGGCCGCCCTCCAATCTGCATCCGGCGGTATCTGGGGAGGCTGCGTCTTCGACACCGACAGTATCATCGAAACTCTCAACACCGGCCGCGAAGCCCTCCAAAAACAACGCGAGCCCGTTACATAAACGACGTTCCAGCGCGACACCATAAATCCCCTCTCCCGCTCGGCGGGAGAGGGTCAGGAGCGAGGGCACTGTTAAGCCTGAGCTCGCGCCAAAACCTCGACGGCGTCTTTCACATGCGCGGGCGCGCCCACCAAAATTAACGAATCTCCGCCTCG
>JAAXHR010000309.1 GCA_012270805.1 Dehalococcoidia bacterium | reverse complement strand
GCTCAGATCCACCGCAATCCCAGCAACAACGATTACGTCGCAGCCGCTGTCCGGAAATATCCGGATCGCCTAAACCAGTTCGCCGATGTTGACTCCTTCTGGTCAGATACGTACCACATGCCGGGGGCGGCGAAGCGGTTGGAGGAAGCAGCGGAACGCTGGCCGATGAAGGCGTTCACGCAGTACGTCGCCAGCGAGGACGACGGTCGGTGGTTCAATACCCAAGAAGGCAAGGACTTCTTTTCGGTCGCCCGCGATGTCGGACTGATCGCCTCGATCGCCATGGCGCCGCACCACCAGAACGAGATCCGCAAAGTCGCCGAAGCCTTCCCCGAAGTGCCTATCCTATGCCACCACATGTCGGCACTTAAGTCTTACGGCGATACTGCCCAATCGATGCTTGACAACGTGACTGAGTCGGCCAAACTTCCCAACATTCACCTCAAACTCTCCGGCTTCCACTACCTCTGCCGACCCGAGCGCGTGTGGGACTTCCCGTATACCGAAACCCATTGGGTTTACGAGGCGTGTTACGAAGCCTTCGGACAACGTCTTTGCTGGGGTTCAGACTTCCCGGTTGTAAAGAAAGCGATGACGCATCTTCAATCTCTGGAGGCATTCCGTTCGCATCTGACATTTATCTCCGACGACGACCGCGAGATGATACAGGGCGGAACGTTGAAGAAGTTATTGGCGAATGCTCGAGACGTGCATTGAACAATTCCAGTCTCGGCACTTATTAAGGCTCACAGTAGACCAACGCGGCCCTCTGTCAGTTGTTGCCTGAAAGCGACTGTTGCGCCGCTTTGGTTCCGGCGATGCGACCAAACACAGCTCCGGCCATCATCCCGCTACCAGACGGGTAGTTGTCGTGCCATAATCCCCCTACCATCTCGCCCGCGGCGTAAAGTCCTGGAATGACTCGGTCGCTTTCGTGCAAGACTTCGGCGGAAGGTGTGATTTTTAGACCTCCGTACGTAAACGTCATGCCGCAGATTGTCGGATACACCTCAAAGGGTGGTATGGCTATGGGCAGTGCCCAATTGCTCTTGGGTGGAGTTATCCCCGAAGCCGATTTTCCATCTAGGCAGAACGGGTGGAATTCGCCGTCTTGAATGGAGTCATTGAACTGATGGACCGTTTCAATAAACGCCCTCACATCGCGAATCTCGAGTTTTTTCGCAAGTGATTCTAGGGTGTTCGATTTGAAAACTGTCGCATCTTCGTATCCACGAATCAACCCCTTGCGTCTCTGTTCGGCGTCGAAGATCTGAAACGCGAGCCCTCCGGGCTGGGACAGAATGGCGCGCCCGGTCTTCGCATAGGTGAGGCCTCGCCACGTCTCGCCCTCATCGACGAACCGACACCCATCGACATTGACCATGATCCCGAAGGGATAGGAGTAGCGGCTCCAGTACACACCACTTACGCCAGGACCGGGGATATCGTAATCGGGTCTGTTCGAATCCTGAGGAGACGCGTGACAGGTCGACCAACTTCCATACGGCTGAGCACCCAACTCTAAGGCCATGTTGAGACCGTCGCCGGTATTGAACGGTACGCCCCGGAGCTTTACCTTGTCCCAGCCGGCGCCGAGATACTTGGCCCGCATCTCCGGGCTCGACTCGAAACTGCCACAAGCTAGAATCACCGCCCGCGATTTGTAGCGGACGTCTCTGTTCCCCGTCCGAGCCAGCACTCCCGTCACTCTGCCCGCGCGGTCCTGCAGTAACTCTAAAGCCCTGGTTTCGTAATGCACCGGAATGCCTAAACGTCCAGCAGCACTAAACCAGCGCCCCTGCATGGCAAATCCGCCTCCATTAAATGAGACGACATTCGCCGACGTCGGACTTTCGTGAGACGGAATCCATGCGTGTCCGTATGACCTCATCCAACTCACCGTGCTGTAGGCCTCCGAGACCAGTATGCCCGCTAGAGTGGGATCGCTCCGACCTTCAGTTACCGTCATAATGTCGTTGTAGTAGTCCGACTCTGTGTAGTCACGAACTCTCTCGGCCAATGACTGCTTCTCTTCTTCCTCGACATCTGAGAGCAGGGGCACGAGGTCTTCCATTCCCCAGTACGGAAACCGCATATGAACGGTCAGTGCGCTGTTTCCGCCCCGCTGAGACTTCGGCGCCTTTTCTAGCACTACGACGTCAGCACCCTGTTCACGAGCGGCGACTGCGGCCGCCATTGCAGCGTTGCCTGCCCCTACCACCAGTACCTCTGTGTCGGCTACCATTTCCACCAAAAATGATTCTCTACCCACACCGGGACAGCTAAAGTCAGGCCAAAACAGCCACTTTGTTGGATTCGATCAGATCGAAGTCGATCTGCGCGCCTAAACCTGGTTCTTTGATCGCGTGGACATTTCCGTCGGCGTCGGCTTCGATATCCTGCACCAACCCATATTTCTGCAAAGCGGTAGGTAGCAACACCTCAAACATCTCTGTGTTCTTGATCGCCATGGCGCAGTGAAGGTTTGCCACATTCATCAATGAGTTCCCGCCGTGGTGGATCTCGTAGTTGATATGGAACGCCTCCGCCAAATGAGCAGTCTTCATCACCGCTGTTATCCCGCCTTTTACGGCAACGTCGCCGCGGAGGTAGTCTGTCGCTTGGTGCACCAACCATGGGGCGTATGCGGTGAAGCCACCCGGCGAGTGTTCCGTGGCCATGATCGGGATGTGTAGCTGCTGCTTGAGCTTCACATAGTTGAAGATGTCATCGCCTGCTAACGGGTCCTCGTACCAGTGGTAGCCTAAATCTTGGATCGCTTTGCCGACTTCGAGAGCCCCGGGATAGTCGTATGCCCAGATCGAGTCGAGCATCAACTGGTAGTCATCACCTACCGCAGCACGCACCGCTTTGCAGACTTCGATATCCTCGTGTATGTCCTCGGCGGGCGGATGGATTTTGTAAGCTGCCCAACCAGCGGACTTCATCTCCGCGGCCTCAGCGGCGTAGTCCTCCACAGTTGCAAGGCGAGGGGAACTTACGTACGCCGGGATGCTCTCACGATATGAACCGAGCATCTGGTAGATCGGCAATCCGGCGACCTTGCCGCCGATATCCCACAGCGCAACATCCACCGCCCCAATAGCCCGCATCGTGGTGTTGTTCTGCAAGAAGATCATCTTCTCGTGTAACCGTTCTCGCGCCAATGGGTCCTGCTCCATGACAACTGGTTTCAAATACGTCATGAGCGATAGCGCATCGATCTCGGCGCTGCGATTAGATGTACCTAGAAATGCGTGTCCGTCCACACCCTCGTCGGTGCCGATCCTCAGCAACCCGATTTGGCTTGAGTTGGAGGGTTGCACCGAGTGCTTTTTTGGAAGAGCCGCCGGCAAATCTTCCCACCTGAACATCGTCAGCGTTACGTCCGTAATCTTCATCCTTGAATCCTTGACTTTGCCCGGGATCTAGCGACTCCGAGAACTGGTGTATCCATAGCGTTCATTTTTGCTATGACTACCACCGACTCAGCCTGAAAATGCGAGAGCATTCAACACTGATCCGAGTTGCTTCGTCAGGTGTGGAGATTCCTGCCCCACTCTACTCACCGACTCCATCAACGGGAAGGCAGGACCGTTCCACTCTCCATTCCGGTCGTTCACCTTTCTGCCTATCACGATCCGCTGACCTCGAGTGAATCTCTTGAGTCGTTCAATACCTTCCTCAATAACATCTTTGGGAAGGGGTTTTCCTCTTCGCCGGGACCACTCCGTAAGGTAGTAAAGGCCTCGCAAAATATCGTATTCGAAAAACCGAGGGAAAAGCGGCTTCAGCCATTCCTGATTTACAACACTTCCATCTTCTTTTGAACAGACCAACTTATGTTCAATCAAGTATCGCGCCCCATTATCGAGGAATCTCTTCTCTGCATCTGTGTAGTCTCGATCTGTGAAGTACAACACAGCTTCCAAAGGCGGCAGGCTTGATACGATCGAACTCTTACCGGATTTCAGATATGCCTTTGGCTCACAGTTTAGCCCTCCATCTGAAAGCTGGTGCTTTAGGAACCATCTTCTGATCCACGGCATTTCCGTATCTGTATCGCGTCCACAAGCCGAAAGTGTCATGTAGAACACGCCCAATTCACAGTGGCAGAGGTCCAATTTTCCCTTGTCTGCTTCAGTCTGAGGAGCATCATGTGCTGTAATAACGAACTTCTGCCAGGCTCCATGCTTGAGCTGCTCTAATGCGTTGTCGACAGCTGACCGGGGTATCCGTTCGACCTCTCCCATTTCACACAGGATAGCCAACTGCCACCACGGCCCGTCCCATTTCCTTCTGCTGCCTTGGTCCGGCACCGAGAACGCGCATTTGGACGATATCACCTCAATAGCTGACTCGATTGCCTCGTCCATGTTGATACCCTAGTCTCTTTGCTACTCTCACGCCATCCTTTGGCCGCCGTCAATGTGAATCGATTGTCCGGTTATGGAACTCGCATCGTCTGAAACGAGAAACGCTACCAGTGTTCCGATCTCTTCAGGTGTCTGTGACCTAGCCAGCGGGATGAGGTTCGCGACATCTTCGTTAAACACGTCATGAGGTTCGGCCCCTGCCAGCGACGGATCGCCCCTCATCCGCTCTGAAATCGCAACGTCGTGGAACGCGGTCCATACCCGGCCCGGGCAGATCGCGTTTACGTTGATGTTGTACGGCCCCAACGTCGCCGCGCAGTATTGCGTGTAGTTGATTACCGCTGCCTTGGAAGGTCCGTAGGCGTTCGCGTAACCCGGCGCGCTGGATGGCGGACCCCACCAGATGGGACCGCGCCCGGCACCCGAGGCCGTATTGATGATCTTCCCGCACTTTCTCTTCATGAAATGACCGACCACCGCCTTGGTGCAACGCATCACGCCCTGCACGTTGATGTCCATCACCGTGTTCCAGTTCTCCTCCCAATCCTCGTCCAGACCACCGCCCGCTTTACCCTCCACTCGACCAATGCCGGCATTGTTGATCAGTATGTCCAGATGACCAAACTCGGAAATTACCTGCCCAACGGCATTTGTAACTGAGGTATTGTCCGTCACGTCCAAGTGGACGGAAAAACTCACGCGACTGAGAGCCTTAATCTGTTCAACCACCGCGTTCGCACCTTCGCTATTGATGTCAGCGATCGCGATATCGGCGCCTTGATCAGCCAGCTTCAATGCAATGCCACGACCAATGCCCTGGCCGCCACCGGTCACTAATGCCGTTTTTCCTGTGAGATCTGCAATCAATTCCTAACTCTCCTATTGCAACGGCAAAACGATATGCGATGGATGTTCAGGACTGTGCCAAATCGTCTGCTGCGCGATCTCGTAGCGTTGCTCAAGCCCTAACGGGCCACCTGTGTTCAGGTTTACGTCGAATCGAGGCCAGTTGCTGCTGCTGATGTCCAACCGAATTCGATGCCCCTTCCGGAAAACATTCGATGTCGGATAGAGATGGAAAGTGAACTCATACGGCGTCCCAGGCTCCATAAACTCCGGTTCCGTCCAACTGTTGCGGTAGCGTGCCCGCATGATCGAGTCGGTGATGTTCATTGCGAAACCGTCAGGATAGTCTGCAGATGGCGGATGAACATCGATCAGCTTCGCGGTGAAGTCCGTGTCAACGGCCGAAGACGATGCCCATAAGTGGATCACTATCTCTCCCGTGACCTCCGTATCGTGCTCTAGTTCGGGTGTCTGGAATGTGAGGATGTCTTGACGGGAATTGAGCGGCAAGACGTCTTTGCATCCGAAGAAATCGGGTCTGCCTCGCTGATCGAACGCTCCCGGACGGATGATCGAATCCGCAGCTGAAATCCCACCTCCCATAGTCGGCACAGGGTCCTTGGGGTCGAACGTGTATCCAGTCGATAGCGACTCATCCGCAGAAGGTTCGTCCTGCGATAGTGCACCACCAGCACGCAGATAGAATGGTGTCTCCAAGGTTCCCGGCAAGGGCCAATCCGGTTCAGACCGCCAATACCCGCCATGATGCAGACGATGATCGTAGTCGTGCTTGTTCATCCGCTGGCTACCAGTGCCCATCGTGAATATACGCACCGGAGACCACTCAGCAAATTCCGTATGCATGCCCTTCATGTAGTGGTCAAACCATGCCAATCTGAGATCGTTCTGGTTGATGTGCGCTTCAGTCCCGAAATCGACATCCCCGGAATTGGTAATCTCAAACGCTCCATGTATCCAAGGCCCCATCAGCAACACTTGCTGTGATTTTTTAATCGCGCTCAGTTTCACGTAGCTTTGCGGCGTGTTGCGAGCATAGGAGTCGTACCAACCGCCAAGGTAAAGCGTCGGCACATCCGCATGTTCGGCGTAGTACTCGTCGATCGCGTAGCCTCGTTGTTTCCAGTAGTCGTCGTAGTCCCCATGGGTCAAGATATCGATCGCCCACTGCTCATACGAAGGCAATCGTCGCAACACCGTGGCACCCTCTTTCAGGGGCAAGTTACGCACGATAGCCGGCATGTCATCAATAAATGCCTTCTTTATCTCAGCTTGCAGGCCGGCATCTGCTATCGCCTCCTTGCTCGTCATGGCCATACGAAAGGCGTAAACCATGAATCGCTGTTCCAGGGCACCGTTTTGACGCATCGAACCGTGGTAGTAGTTAGACGCGCCGACCGCCACAATCATCGTCGACAGGTGGGACGGATTCATAGTCGCCAACGCCGACTGGTCGCTACCCGCATAAGAGCCGCCCATTGTTCCAACTTGGCCGTCACTCCACGTCTGTGTACCTAGCCATTGAACAGTGTCAAAACCGTCCGGAGCCTCTTTGGCAAAGGCGTACCACTCCCCTTCAGACTCGAATCTGCCGCGAACGTCTTGAATCACCCCGACGTAACCTCGACGCGCGTAGTACTTCATGTTCGTCACTTGGCGCGGTGCCGACTTGTCGTATGGCGTCCGTTCGAGAATCACGGGAAACTGTCCATCGGCGGGCCGATCGCCGATCGCCGGCAGATAGATATCAGCAGCGCAACGCACGCCATCGCGCATCGGAATCATCACATTTTTCCGTATCGCGACATCGTAGGCTATAGGTGATCCTTCGTATGGAACGTTCACGGTTTGCACCTCCTGATTCGAACGATTGGGTTGCCTAACGGTTGCCCCGACGTTGAGTAACCTATATCACGTTCCAGAGATTCGCAGAACCTCTGCTTCAGACGTGGACAGCCAAACCTGACATTGCCTGAGATTCTCCATATCGTTTTTACTTCGCTCGTTCTAATGGGTGCCGCATTCGTCATCGGGGCGATTGGTTTCGGATTCGGCCTGACTACATCGCCTCTGTTGCTCCTGTTCCTTGATCCTCAAACTGTCGTGATAGTGATCAACGCGGTTGCCATCCTCGCGTTCTCACTCGTCCTTGTCGAGGCCCGGGAGCATCTTCGGAACCGAGAACTCGCACCAATGGCTGTCGCCGCGGTGTTGGGAACGCCGATAGGGGTTTTCGCGCTCAGCACGCTCGATGCATCAGTGCTTCGTATCGCAATCGGTGTTCTTGTTCTAGTACTCACTGCGATGGTTGTCTTCAACGCGGAGTGGAAGGTCCCGTACCCACGAATCTCGGGGCCCGTCCTTGGCTTCATTTCCTCTGCCTCCACTACTGGTCTCGCCATCGGTGGCCCGATACTCGTGCTCTTTTTCCTCGGGCGACGCATGGACCGTCAAGGGGTCCGCGCCTCGATGGCTTTTTTCTTCACGATCATGTATATCGCCGCCGCCATCGGATACGCCATCCAAGGCCTCTTCACCACCGAACGCCTCATCCTGATCGCCACATCCGCTCCCGCCGTTGCTATCGGCTATTGGATCGCTGTTCGACTCACCGGACGGATGAATGAACGTATCTTTCGCCCCACGGTCGTGGTCGTTATCTTCATATCGAGCATGATTGTGATTGTCCGCGAATTAATCTCGCTATTGAATTAATCGACTTCAAATATAAATTTACGGGACAATTCAATCGTCCGTTCAGCCTTGTCGTACCAGCCTTGCGGCGCGTAATCGCTCATGTGCAGATAACACTTCACATTCACCTGGGTCGAACCGTCCTGAAAGGTGAATAACCTGCTCATCGCGATATTCTTCTGACCGTGATACCTTGACAGGGCCGCCACATTCACGAACGTCACGCCCCATTTGCTTTCAATGTGCGATCTGCCGCCATAGGTGTCGTCCGGATTTGTGTGTGTATGACCGCCGATCCAAATGTCTATTGCACCGGGGTGTTCTGCAAAATACGACTCGAATGCCCCTTCGTCTGGTTCTCCGCCGACGAAATACAGATAGGATGCACCGATCGGAGCGCCGTCTTCAAACCTCCCGTGATAACCACCGTCTACTCCTTCCCAAGGGCCTGATGCGACGGTCGTCTCTTTCAACATGTGATGATGAGCGGAAACGATGATCTTGTCCCGATTGGCCTCCACATTTTCTCGCCACCACTCGAACGTCTCGCGGGTCACTGCCCCCGCCGGATACCCGCCGTATTCGCCTCTACCTATCGGCGGGCCACCGTCGTTGCGGTCACCCATGACGAGAAAAAGGATGTTGCCGACCTCGAACGAATATCGTTCCCATGTCCCTTTAATCGGATATGGACGTCGATCCGCGTGAACTCCTGAATACTCGCTGTTCTCGCCGGTGGGGTCCACCCACTTGCGAAACCACCATTGGGTCGGCTCATCCGCGCCGCTGGCATCATGGTTGCCCACCAAATCGTAAAAATCCTCACGACGATGATTGGTCGACACCGCATACTGCCGAACCACCTCCATCCCCTCGTCATCGTTTGGGGGTGTCTGTGAGCCTGAAAAATCCCCAGCGTTCAACATGATGTCCCAATCGAACGGAGGACCACCTTCATCGCCGCCATGCTCTGACTGCAATATCGCCTCAGCCAAACTCTGACGACTTCCACGCTCCAGATCAGTCCCCACGTGCGCATCGCTCGCCGCCCACAACTTGAAGGTGTTGCCTCCCATATCAATCCTCGCCCATATCGTCGAACGCTGGATGCCACCTTAACCAGCCTTGTGCTTCATGGAGAGCACCTTTGGTAAGTTCCATCACCATAAACGCATCTCCGAAATCCTTACCTTCAATACCTAGCCCATGTTGAGAGGCTGGCATGAAACCAAAACGCTCGTAGTACACAGGATTGCCCAACACTGTGAGGATGTCGGCTCCAAGTTGCCGACACCGTTCGATGGTTTCCCACACGACTTTTGTTCCATAGCCGCGCCCCTGCTCCATTGGCGTAACGCTAACTGGCGCCAGCGCCCAAGCAACGAAGTGCGTCGAACCATCAACCCAGATCATCGGACTTGCGGACGCGTGTGCGGTCAGCCGTTCATCGCACACAAGCACTATCGACACCACTAGGGCTCCAGCATTCCGCAGCTGCTCTACCAACTCCGCTTCCTCGTCATGTCTGAAGGCAGCACGGACCACTTCATATATAGCGGCAAGGTCAGTGTGGCGTTCGTCGCGAACTATCGGTTTCATGTGAAGACAGCGTTGCGTTAGAATCTAGTGTTGGGTCTCATGCCCACTTCGGCTTCATTCCCGAGTAGCTCAGCGGTAGAGCAGCTGACTGTTAATCAGCGGGTCACAGGTTCGAATCCTGTCTCGGGAGCCACTTCCGCCGTAGCCTTCCCCATCACGGTATCACTGTTTTCAGA
>JAAXHR010000291.1 GCA_012270805.1 Dehalococcoidia bacterium | reverse complement strand
ACCATAGGTCGCGAAAAACGCATCAACCCATTTCTGGTGTAAAAATGGTAAGACATGAGACGTAAAAGGTGAGAGGACCGCCCTACCCCTCTCATGTTTTACCTGAAGAGGCTGGTGAGTTGGGTGGTGTACTCACGTCTTACCGCCTTTCACGTCTTGTATCTTGGGGCAACCACAAGGGATTGCCCCTACATCTTACGTCTCACCGCCTTTAAGGAGATAATCACATGGCTTCAACCACATCATCACTCATTCGCAGAATGTCTCTAATGGAATTTCTCGCCATTGACCAAGACGAAACCGGCCCAAAATGCGAACTCGAATATGGGGAGTTAATAGAACTTATGCGACCGACATTTGAACACAACGAACTCATACTCAGTCTGTCTGGCACCTTACTACCACATATCCGCGCAAACAACCTGGGCCGACTCAGCCAGGACATCATTGTCGTACTCGACGAAGATAGGGACCTGGCTTATGCTCCTGACCTCGTATTCATCGCCACCGAACACCTGAATCGCATTCGAGAAGGCCGTGTATATGGTGCGCCCGACCTCGTCATCGAAGTCCTTTCACCATCTACGGCCAGCCGCGATCACCTCACCAAACTCGATGCCTACCTCAAAGCCGGCATACCCTGGTACTGGATCGTAGATACTACAGGACCCGGCATTGAAGAATACAACGCGACCGATGGTGGCTATCTCCGCACCGCCACCGTCGAATCCAACGACATTTTTCAACCCGGCATATTCCCGAACCTGAACATCGAACTGGCAACCCTCATCTCCTGACGCGCAAGGATTCTCACATGAACATCTCCACCACCATCGGCAACATCCTCGAAAGTACGACAGACGCCATCGTACTCAACCTCTTTGAAGGCGTCACAGAACCAGGCGGCGCAACAGGTGCAGCCAATCGCGCGCTGGACGGACTTATTGCCGACCTCATCGGAGGCGGCGACTTCAGCGGCAAACGCAACCAGACCGCCGTGCTCTATCCCCGTCAGGGCGTGGCTTCACCGCGCCTCATTCTCGTTGGCCTGGGC
>JAAXHR010000466.1:8010-8875 GCA_012270805.1 Dehalococcoidia bacterium | reverse complement strand
GAGTACATGGAGAAGCACACCGTATCCCGCCTCATCGGTTCGCCACCTGGATACGTCGGTTACGGTGACGGTGGCCAATTGACCGAGGAAGTGCGAAAGCACCCGTACAGCGTCATTCTGCTTGACGAAATCGAAAAGGCACATCCAGACGTGTTCAATGCGTTGCTTCAGGTGTTCGAAGACGGCGTGCTGACAGACGGTCAGGGACGCAAAATCGATTTCAAGAACACGATAATCGTGATGACATCGAACTTGGGTTCCAACCTGATCGCCACCGGCAAGAAGATCGGTTTCGGTGCCGGCGAATCTGGCGATGGAACATCGGAAGACGACTACCTGCGCATGAAAGATCGAGTGCTTGAGGAACTCAAGAACCCGCGCAACGGTTTCAAACCTGAATTCCTGAACCGCATCGATGGCGTAGTTGTGTTCCACGCGTTGACCCGTCAAGACGTGCTCGACATCGTTGACCTCATGATGAGCGAGGTCCGGGAACGCGCCATGGAGCACGAGATGGATCTGAGGGTCTCGAACGCTGCAAAGGAATACCTTGCTGATGTCGGTTTCGATCCCAAGATGGGTGCCCGGCCGTTGCGCCGGAAGATCCAAGACGAGGTCGAGGATGTGATCTCGGAGTTGTACCTCACCAAAGAGATCTGCGAAGGCGACACTGTACTCGTTGACGCCACAGAAGGCGAAGACCGCGACGCGCAATCGATCGTGATCACTCGCGACGACGAACGTCGAACCATACTCGAAGAGACGGCTTCCGTCGCGACAACCGACGACGCACCGCTCCCTGTATCGACGGGGTGAACCGAAGGCTGTCTGCCGACAATAGGGGGATTCGCGGATTGCGAATCCC
>JAAXHR010000466.1:0-7998 GCA_012270805.1 Dehalococcoidia bacterium | reverse complement strand
CTCGGTTGCTACGCGAAACTATCGAATCTTTCGGTTCGGTCATCGTGGCCTACTCTGGCGGTGTTGATTCTGCGCTGGTCAGTCAGATCTCCCACGATGTCCTAGGCCCCGGCAACGCGTTGATCGTGACCGCAGTTTCAGACAGCCTAGCGGAGTACGAACTCGAGGACGCACAACGACTGGCGCTAGACCGCGGCTGGAACTTTCGGACCATCGCGACTTCGGAGATGGAAGACGAGCGCTACTTGCGGAACGACGGAGCACGTTGTTTTTTCTGCAAGTCCGAGTTGTACGAGCGTCTCGGCCAACTGACGAAATCAGCGGGATACAACGTCATCGCCAACGGCGCGAACCGGGACGACCTCGGAGATTATCGCCCCGGAATGAAGGCGGCAAAGGACTTCTCGGTGCGATCTCCCCTTGTGGAAGTTGGCATCGGCAAACAAGAAGTCCGCGCACTCGCACTCCAAGCCGGCTTGCCGAATTGGGATAAACCAGCGCAACCATGTTTGTCATCGCGCATTCCGTACGGCACTCATGTCACGATCGATACGCTTAGGATGATTTCGAAGGCTGAGAAACATCTCCGCAGTCTAGGATTCCTGGAATGCAGAGTACGGCACTACGGCGAAACGGCCCGCATCGAGTTGCCTTTAGACATGTTGCCGATCTACAACGAAACTTCGATGCGTTCGCAGGCCGATTCCGGGATCATCGCGGCCGGGTACCGGCGCGTCGAGATTGATCCCAAGGGACTAAGGTCGGGCAATCTAAACGAAGCACTAAAATCCAGTAAGTAATCCGCAACAGCCGCGAAAACCAATCGGCTGGCCTTCGTCGAACCACAATCTATCAATGACCGACATCGCATATCTGGACATCATCGGCGGTGTCAGTGGTGACATGCTGTTGTCGGCCATGCTCGATGTCGGGCTCTGCAAGGCTGAACTCGAAAACGAACTGACAAAAATCGTTCCAGGCTCATTTCGACTTGAGACAACCGACACGACTCGCGGTTCGATCACGGCGACGCACCTAGACGTGGTTTTGGGAGACGATGTGGATGAGCGGATGGGGTGGCAAGAATTCGAAGATTGCATCGACGCAAGTAAATTACCCGATCACGACTGCGCCAAAATCCGCGCGGTGTTCAAATGTCTGCGTGTCGCTGAAGCCGAAGCGCACAGTGTCCAGGAAGGAAAATCACATCTCCACGAACTCGGCACTCTTGACACATTGATCGACATCGCAGGCGCAGTGATCGGCATGAGACTTCTTGGCATAGGCACACTGTGCGCGTCGTCATTTCCGGCTTCCACTGGAATGTCATCCAGCAGCCACGGCAAGAACGCATCGATAGCACCCGCTACGATGGCGATCATCAAGAATGCTGAAATCCCCGTACGCGTTGGAGGTTACAGTCAACCGGCAGGCGAGTCGATCACGCCGACTGGTGCTGCAATTCTTGCAACCCTGGCAAAATTCAAACCTTCAACCATGTCAGTCGAAACTGTCGGATATGGTGCGGGCACAAAACAGAACGACACGCCCCCCAATGTTGTTGGTCTTTGGCTCGGACAGTCAGTCAACGAATCTTCGTTTCACGAAGTCGCAAAATACATCGGAGCGAGTGTGCAATCCGACGTGTTTCTGGTTGAAACCAACATCGATGACATGACTGGTGAGGAAGTCGGCCACGCCATGTCAGAACTGTTCGATTCCGGAGCCTTGGATGTCTGGGTAACGCCCATCCAAATGAAAAAGTCGCGGCCTGCGGTGATTATCTCAGCGATTGCGAATCAAAACGACCTGACCCGGGTAACAGCCGCATACTTCAAGCGAACATCCACGCTCGGTGTTCGCGTCAGGCAACTGGATCGATTTGTTGCCGACCGCGAATCGGTTTCCGTCGAGACCGAGTATGGACCAATTCGGGTGAAACTTAGGAAGATTGGTGGTGCGGTTACACAGACGGCACCTGAATACGATGATTGCGCTCGGATCGCATCGCAGCACGGCATTTTGCTACGTCAAGTTATGGAGTCGGCTAGGAAAGCCGCATCCGTCCATCTGTCAAACCAAGATGCCAGCAGTGAGCATTAGACGAGTTCGAGCTTCCGGCATCGAACCCGCGTTCGAGAGTTCATCCGGTGACATCCGATTGGGGCGAAGAATCTGCATTTACGGCCGCGGCGGTAAGACGTCTCTCAGCCGAGCGCTCGGTGATTTGTCCGGTTTGCCGGTGATCGAGCTGGATGCCATTTTCTGGTTGCCGAACTGGGTCGAACGAGATGGCGATGAGATGCTTGAGATCGTCCGAGAACGAATCGGGGAGTCGCCGGACGGTTGGATCATTGACGGCAACTACAGCAAGATCCGCCCTCACATCCTCCCTTTGGCTGACACCGTGATCTGGCTCAACCTCCCGACATGGAGCGTCACCATTCGTATCGTCAAACGAACCATGTTGAACGTGTTGCGACGCAATCGCATCTGCGGCGACAACTATGAAAGCCTTTTTAACGCTATAGCACCTAGCTCCGTAATTTGGTTCAACGCTTTTGGCGGGAAACGGTCCCAAAAGAGAGTCGCGGAGTCGCTGCGGACAGCGGAACTTGATGCCAACGTCTACGAAATACGGTCGTACCGTGAACTAAATGACTTCTACTGTGGTTTCAACCTCGACCAGAAAGAGTACCTCACCTAAGAACAACATTGATGGATCGGTTCGAACCCAAGTGCATGAGACAACGGCATTGAACCTACGTGCCAACCGAATTAACATCGAAAAAGAGGTCGCCACCGACCTCGTTCTAGTCCATGCCCCAGTGGCGCAATGGCAGCGCAGCCGATTTGTAATTGGCAGGTTGGCGGGTTCGAATCCCCCCTGGGGCTCCAAATATCCCTTCGTTCAAATGCTTTATTATCCGTGTTTCAGCGTTTACGAATCTCGTAATTTGACTTATTGGAAATCGCAACTGTGTTAAGATGAAGGGTTGTGCAGGGATTGGGGAGCGGTCAAACCCAGCAGACTGTAAATCTGCCGCCTTGTGCTTCGTAGGTTCGAATCCTACTCCCTGCACCAAACAGGGAGCGAAGGACAATTCGAACCGAGGAGTACCGAGCCCACATAGCTCAGTGGTAGAGCACATTCTTGGTAAGAATGAGGTCCCGAGTTCAAGTCTCGGTGTGGGCTCCACAAACGCTGGATCCACGGTCGAGACCTTCCTGCCGAGCCGGTGAAACGGCATAAATTGTCATAAGTTAGGACCCTTTAGGAAAGGGCAGGCAAAGAGGAAAATGGCGAAGCAAGTCTTTGACAGGACCAAGCCGCACGTTAACGTCGGCACAATCGGGCACGTCGACCACGGGAAGACGACCCTCACAGCGGCGATCACCCAGGTTTTGGCTAACAACCCCGATTTAGACGTTACGGCCAAAAACTTCGATGACATCGACAACGCTCCCGAAGAGCGCGAGCGAGGTGTCACGATCGCAACCACCCATACCGAATACGAGACCACTAACCGGCACTATGCTCACGTTGACTGTCCCGGTCACGCGGACTACATCAAGAACATGATCACTGGTGCCGCCCAAATGGACGGCGCTATTTTGGTCGTGTCCGCCGCCGACGGTCCCATGCCTCAGACACGCGAGCACATCCTGCTCGCACGCCAGGTGAACGTTCCGGCACTCGTCGTCGCACTCAACAAGTGCGACATGATGGACGACGAGGAACTGCTCGAACTCGTAGAGCTCGAAGTTCGAGAGTTGCTCTCGTCTTACGACTTCCCCGGTGACGACCTACCCGTTGTGCAGGTCAGCGCCCTTGAGGCCCTTGAGAACGCCGACGACACTGGCAACCGATGGGTGCAGCAGATCTACGAACTTATGGAATCAGTCGATGACTACATCCCGATTCCTGAACGGCCTGTCGACCAGCCCTTCATCATGCCGATCGAAGACGTATTCGGCATCAAAGGGCGTGGCACCGTCGTCACCGGACGTATCGAGCGTGGCAAGGTCCAGACCGGCGAGCCCGTAGAGATCGTCGGCTTCGGCAAGACCCAGTCCACAGTCGTCACCGGTGTCGAGATGTTCCAGAAAACGCTGAACGAAGGCATCACCGGCGATGCCGTAGGTTGCCTGCTCCGAGGTGTCGACCGCGAAGAGGTGTCGCGCGGTGCAGTGCTCGCAGAACCAGGCACAATCACGCCGTACACCAAAGGCAAGGCTCAAGTCTACGTCTTGACCGCCGAAGAGGGCGGACGTCGAACTCCGTTCTTCTCCGGATACAAGCCGCAGTTTTACATCCGAACCACTGATGTGACTGGTGAGATCAAGTTGCCGGACGGCATCGAAATGGTCATGCCCGGCGACAACACCGAGATGGAGATCGAACTGATCTACCCGGTAGCGTTGGAAGAGAACCTCCGCTTCGCCATCCGAGAGGGCGGACGAACCGTTGGCTCTGGCGTCTTCACCGAAGTAACTTCGTAACCACTACAAAAACGTATCGCCTGCAAACGTGACTACCATCGCGTGTTTCGCAGGCGATTTGCACTTCAATCGGAAAATCAATCCCTTGGGTACCACATCCGCCTAGGAGTAATTGAGATGGCAAGGAAAAACGCAGTCAGAACGCTTGTCCAACTCACTTGTGAGTGCGGATCGCACACGTATCATACAGAGAAAAACAGGCGCAACACGCCTGACCGAATCACCCTCCGGAAATACTGCCCGCCGTGTCGCTCTCGCAAGCAATTCCGAGAGAGCCGACGCTAAATCCTGATCAGACTACCATCCACAATGGCGCAGAACCGAGCAAGACCTGATATTCGATTGACGCCATCGAGGCGTTTTTCGATTTTCGGATTCTTCGGAGACGTCTTCGGAGAGCTACGCAAGGTTACTTGGCCCACCCGCCAAGAAGCCACCCGGTTGACGATGCTGGTAATCGCTCTCGCCGCAGCGATGGGAGTGTTCCTCGGCTTCTTCGACTGGCTCTTCGCAAGAGTCTTCTCATTGCTGGCAGGAACCTGAACCGTGACCACCGCATCTTCAACAACTCGTTCGATACCTAACACCGCCCGATGGTATGTGGTCCACACCTACTCCGGACGNNGAGGACCAGATCTTCGATGCCGTCGTCCCCAAGCAAACCGTCGTCCAAATGACCGACGGCGAGACCAAGAACGTCGAAAAGACGATGTACCCCGGATACCTTCTTGTTCAGATGGTCATGAACGACGACAGCTGGTACGTTGTCCGCAACACCCCCGGCGTCACCAACTTCATCTCCGTTGAAGAAGGGGTAGAGGGCAGAGCGAAGCCGACTCCGCTGACTGACGAAGAAGCTCAGCACATGATCCAAGGCCCTTCCGGCGACAGCCCACAGATCAACTTCGGGTTCGAGCGCGGCGACGTCGTCGTCATCAAAGACGGACCGTTCTCGGAGTTCAGTGGAACCGTCGACGAAGTCATGGGCCAGCGTGGCACGCTACGCGTTACCGTTTCCTTCTTCGGGCAAGACACTCCGGTCGAACTGCCGTTCTTGTCCGTCGAGAAGGCATAGTAAAACCGCCAGCCAACCACCGTCTAGCGCAACATCAGCAGAAATTGGAAGTAGATCGAAGTGGCAAGGAAAGTCGTAGCAAAGGTGAACCTCCAACTCGCTGCTGGCGAAGCCACACCGGCTCCGCCGGTCGGCCCCGCTCTTGGTCAGCACGGGATCAACATCCCCCTCTTCATCAAAGAGTTCAATGAGCGGTCATCGTCGCAACGAGGAATGATCGTCCGTGCCGCCATCGATGTCTATGCCGACCGATCGTTCACCTTCGTCGTCAAGTCGCCGCCAGCGTCCGCACTATTGAAACAAGCCGCAGCTATCGAAGCCGGATCGCAGACTCCCGGCACCGTCGTAGCTGGCCGGATCTCGCGTGACCAGCTCCAACAGATCGCCGAAACCAAGATCGAGGAGTTGAACGCCAACGACATCGAAGCCGCAATGAAAGTCGTGGAAGGCACCGCCCGCAGCATGGGCATCATAGTCGCCGAATAAACACCCGATCAACGACTACATATCCACCATCCCCGAAATCCGACCTATGCCAAGGCCCAAACACAGCAAACGATACCGCCAAGCCGTTGCGAACCTGACAACGGACCTCCTTGACGCAAACGAAGCGATGAAGCTCACTCGCGAGTCCGCAACGGCCAAATTCGACGAGAGCATCGAAGTGCACCTCGCGACCCACGCTGATCCCCGCCATGCTGATCAGCAACTTCGCGAAGTCGTATCCCTGCCTCACTCGCTGGGCGACGTGGTACGAGTGCTCGTATTCGCCGAAGGCGAAGCCGCTCGCATCGCCGCCGAAGCTGGGGCCGACTACGTCGTCGACGACGAAATGCTAGACCGGATACAAGGCGGATGGACCGATTGGGAAGTATCCCTCGCAACACCTGACCAGATGCCGAAAGTCGGACGTTTGGGACGTATCCTCGGCCCGCGTGGCCTGATGCCCAACCCGCGCAACAACACTGTGGTGCTGCCTAACAATCTTGAGTCTGCAATCAACAGCGCCCGGCAGGGGCGCCTCGAGATCCGCATGGATCGCCACGCCAATCTCCACGCCCGAATCGGTAAGCGCTCCTTCACCGAAGAGCAGCTGCTCAACAACCTCGCCGCGGTTTACGAGACCATCACCCGCGCCAAACCCGAAGGTGTCAAAGGACAGTTCGTCAAAACGGCAACCCTATGCTCAGCGATGGGACCGGGCTTCAAAGTGAACCTCACCAGTTTGGAAAGCCTGAACGTATCCGATTAGAATTGAATCTGGCGAACGTCAAAATCGCACAATAAAGGATATCGACAACAGTAGATACGCGAAGAAAAACAACCAATAGCTGGCTGCAGACAGCGGGTGCTCCAATATGGCGAATATCGCCAGTGGACCAATGACACTAAACGTCGCCCGCCGAGGCTGATACGAACTACAGCATAAACACCGTACTGCCGTAGTCGACCATCCCCAAACCGCCTCGTCGCGCGCTGCATCCCAAACGCACTTCCGCAGTCAGCACGAGGCTTTTTTGTGCCTCAGCCCCTTTCGAGAATCGAAGGAGGCGCGGGAGAGAAACGACAGCGGGGGATGCCCGGAAAACAACTAACTAACGAGACCAACAACATGCCATCCAAACGCAACGAAGAGATCCTCGCGAACATCCTTGATCGCATCCAAGACAAGCCTCTGATCGTCACCGCACGATACTCCAACGTCAACGCCGCCCAGATGAACGACTTCCGCCGCGACATCACCAAGGGCGGCGGCAGAATCTTCATCGCCAAGAACAACCTCGTAAAGATCGCAGCCGACCAGATCGGCATACGCGACATTGACAAGATCATCGATGGCCCGACCGCCTACATCGTCGCCGAAGACGACATCGCAGGAACGGTCAAAGCGCTAACCACGTCAATCAAGGACCAGAGCCTTGAAGTACAGATCCTGGGCGGCATCATGGAGAGCGAGATGATCGATGCCAACCGTGTTGAGCAGATCGGCGACCTCCCGTCACGCGACCAGCTCATCGGTATGCTGGCATCGGTGCTTAACGGTCCGTTGAACTCCTTGGCACGCGTCCTGAACGCTCCCGTACAAAACCTCGCTAGCACCCTCGAACAGATCGCCGAACAAAGAAAAGCCGCCGAGGGGGCATAACCAATCCGTCTCTTTCGCCGCGCGAAAGGGACGCGAAAGCGACCGCAGGGAATGCCTAGCCGACCAACCACAAAACTGGCCATAAAAAACTCCAGAGGAGGAGAAAAATGACCCTGACCAAAGAACAATTCATTGACGAAATCAAGGCGATGTCCGTTCTTGACCTCGCCGACATCGTCAAGGCGATCGAGGAAGAGTTCGGCGTATCCGCCGCTCCCATGCCCGTCGCTATGGCACCCGGTGCTGTCGCTGTAGCCGAAGCCGCCGCTGAGGA
>JAAXHR010000093.1 GCA_012270805.1 Dehalococcoidia bacterium | reverse complement strand
TCCGGCGCTGTTGGTGAGGCCACCGCCTCGGGAGAGTGCGAACCACGCCCGGAAGACCATGGAGTGCCCATCGACGACTAGGAGGAGGGCTTCGCGGGTAAGGTTTTCGGTTTGAGTTGTCATGACGGGAGAATTTGAAGCGGATTGGACGGTGTTGCTTGCGATTATATGGAAGGTGGTTTTCGGGGTGTTGTCTGAACTGGGATGTGCAGGATTCGGAATGATAGTAAGGATGGATGCTGTTGTTTGGTTGGTCCGGCGGTGTGAGGTGCGGTGGTTTGGCGGATGCGGCCCCTCTCCCTCCCTGGGCATACCCCGCTCGCGTCGCTACGCTTGCTCGCGCCCCTTCGCTGGGCGAAAGGGGCGGGGTATCCTCTAACCCCTGGTGTTCTGCCCTTTTGGATACTCGCCTACGCGGGTATGACGTGCGTTTTGCGGGTGTGACG
This sequence comes from Dehalococcoidia bacterium, assembly GCA_012270805.1. Lineage (GTDB taxonomy): Bacteria > Chloroflexota > Dehalococcoidia > Lucifugimonadales > Lucifugimonadaceae > Bin127. Next base: position 1,330 of record JAAXHR010000093.1, on the reverse strand, counting down.
TGGAGTGTGAGGAGGCGGCGTGGTGTCAAGACGAGTCTTAGACACGCCTTGCTGTGTCACTCACCCGTCCCAAGCGACTCTGTATGCCTGCTCGAATACGCGTCAGAGAAGGTTTCTCGGAGGTTAGTGCTCACGGCGTCTAGTCGAGCGATGGCTGCTGGCGGTATGTTGCAGGAGGCATCGGATATGCAGTCGGCGGCGAAGTCGAGTTGGATGTTATGGAGGTCGTTGCAGGCTTTTGCGATGCCATCGGTGTATTTGCCTGGAGGGAATTGTGCGAGGTTGGCTTCGTGGCAGGGGCCAAGTTTGAAGGAGATGCGTCGCCAGTCGTATTGTGTGTCGGCGGCCTTCATAAGTTGGATGTTGCGTTGGAGGTATGGGTAGACATGGCTGGGTGTCGAGACTTCTAGGAACTGGACGAAGGGCTCTTGGCGAATGCGTACTATGCCTTCTTTGGCTCCGGAGTAGAAGCCGGGTGCTACGATGGCCGTCGGGACCGCCAGTATGACGATGACCATGATAAGGAAGGTAAGGAGAGACGGATTTCGGATTTGGCGTCGGAGACGCGCGAGCCAGCTGTCGCGATCGCCGTACTCGATCGCTCCGATACGCGTGAGTTTGCCGCGGCGGATTTCGGGAGTCTCGTAATCTTTGTAGTCGCGGATGTCCACGAATGGTTAGAGGGTAAGTGCGAGAGGAACGTGCGACGGGATGTGGCGCGTGTTCGGGCAGTTAGGTTGATTCTACACGCGGGATCAGTTGCGACCTCGGTACTCCCAGTCTCGGATCCATTCGGCGGGGATCTCCATTCCGAAGCCTGGAGCATCGGAGGGCGTGACGTAGCCGTCCTTGGCAGTGGCCATTCCGGGAATGCGGTTAACCTCTTCTAGCGGGATGCCTGGCGGTGAGCCGGTCCAGTATTCTGCGATGGGAGATTCGGGTGCAGCCATTGCGACGTGTTGTCCCCATGGTGTGCCGCCTCCGCCGTGGGGGATCATCTGGATGCCGGCAGTTTCGGCGATGGTGTAGACCTTCATGGTCTCGGAGACGCCGCCGCTCCATCCGATGTCGGGTTGGACGATATCGATGGCGCGTCGCTCGATGAGTTGGGCGAAGGCGTGACGCCCGCGGTGGTCTTCTCCAGTGGCGAGCGGGATCCAAGTGATGCTGCGTTTGAGTTCGGCGTGGCCTTCGATGTCGTGAGGCGGGAGAGGTTCTTCGAGCCAGCGGAGGTTGTAGGGGCGAAGACGTTCGGCGAGTCGGAGAGTGAACTCGACGTTGAAGGACATGACGGGGTTGATCATGAGTTCGGCGCGCTCACCGACGAATT
>JAAXHR010000050.1 GCA_012270805.1 Dehalococcoidia bacterium | reverse complement strand
CCCTACTACATGCTCGTGCCTGAAGTTGTGGGTATGAAACTCACTGGCAGTTTGGCTGAAGGCGCAACGGCGACTGACCTGGTCCTCGCCATCACCGAGATGCTCCGCGGCGTTGGCGTGGTCGAGCGTTTCGTTGAGTTCTACGGTCCCGGTCTCGCAACGCTGCCCGTCGCCGACCGTGCCACAATCGGCAACATGGCACCCGAATACGGTGCCACCTGCGGCTTCTTTCCGATCGACAAGCAGACGCTGGACTATCTGCGACGCACGGGACGCTCGGAAGAGACCGTGGCGCTTGTCGAGGCATATTCGAAGGCTAACTACCTCACTCCGACCGAAAACGACGACCCGCAGTACACGGTCGCCCTCGAATTCGATCTCGGAGATGTCGAACCGAGCATGGCGGGGCCCAAACGTCCCCAGGATCGCGTGTTGCTGAGCGATGTCTCAGAGAACTTCCGTGACGCATTCCCCGACGCGTCTTCAAACGGGGCAGAAGTTACCGACGGCTCTGTCGTCATCGCCGCCATTACAAGTTGCACCAACACTTCCAACCCGTCCGTAATGGTGGGCGCAGGTTTGCTGGCACGCAACGCTGTCGAAAAAGGACTGGAACGCAAATGGTGGGTGAAGAGCAGCCTAGCGCCCGGTTCCAAGGTCGTTTCTGACTATCTGGATCGTGCCGGACTCACCGATTCGCTCGAATCGCTTGGCTTCCAGACCGTCGGATACGGATGCACTACGTGCATCGGAAACTCTGGCCCGTTGCCGCAGGAAGTGGCGGATACTGTTTCTGACCGGGACCTCGTCGCAGCGGCAGTTCTCAGCGGTAATCGAAACTTCGAGGGGCGCGTCCACCCGCAGGTCAAGGCCAACTACCTCGCATCGCCGATGCTGGTAGTTGCCTACGCCCTCGCCGGACGCATTGATGTAGACCTCACGCGTGACGCCCTGGGTACTGACGAAGAGGGAAATGACATCTTTCTATCCGACATCTGGCCGAGTCAGAACGAGATCGCCCAGACGGTCGCCCGCGCGGTCGGTGTCGACCAGTTCAACGACCGCTACGGCGCGGTTTACGAGGGCCCGGAGCAGTGGCAAGAGCTTGAAGCCGCGACCGGAGAGCAGTTCCAGTGGGACCCGGGCAGCACTTACATCCAGCCACCACCCTACTTCGACCGCTTCGAACTCGAACCGCAGCCTCGCAACGCGATTGAGAACGCCCGTGTCCTCGTAAGCGTCGGCGACACGGTTACGACCGATCACATCTCCCCTGCCGGCAGCATACCTCCAAGCGCGCCATCTGGCCAGCATTTGATAGCCAACGATGTCCCTCGACGCGCCTTCAATTCCTACGGTTCGCGACGTGGCAACCACAACGTGATGATGCGGGGAACGTTCGGCAACATCAGGCTCCGGAACAAGCTGACGCCCGACCACGAAGGCGACTGGACGGTTCACTACCCGACAGGTGAGACGATGCGCATCTTCAACGCCGCGAAACGTTATCGATCTGAGGGTGTACCGCTAATCGTCATCGCTGGGAAGGAGTACGGAACCGGCAGTTCTCGCGACTGGGCGGCCAAAGGACCAATGCTACTTGGCGTACGCGCCGTAATCGCCGAAAGTTTCGAACGTATCCACCGCGCCAACCTCATCGGCATGGGAGTTGTTCCTCTTCAGTTCGTTGACGGTGAGTCGGCGCAGTCGCTAGGCTTAACCGGCACGGAGCAGTTCACAGTCAACGGCGTAGACGCGAGCGTCGAGCCAGGTTCTATGCTCACGGTTACCGCCACGAGTGACGATGGTTCGTCCCAGACCTTCGATGTGCTTTGCCGAGTGGATACCGCGGTTGAGGCCGAGTACTACGAACACGGTGGGCTACTGCCATACGTGTTGCGGCAGATGATTTCGCAGAGCTGACGCTCCCGTCTTGCGGGCATATCTCGCTTGCTTATGCTGGTGCATCTTTCGTTGGGTGAGAGGGACGATTGCGTGGTGTGCTCATTTCCTTGCGGAGGGCGGAGTGGGCATCCCTAGCGAAATTCGCTTTGCTTTTTCGCGGCCCTCAATTCCCCTTGAGCATCAAGGGAGAGGGAACGAATTCCTTTAATCTGTGCTTAATTCATGTTCAAGACAAGCACGCAGATCACGATGTTGGAACTCGAAACCGGCTTGCAGAAGCTTTTCTGGTATCACCAGCTTGCTGTCGATGGCGAGCTCTTGGATGTAGTTGCCGATGATAACGCTGGCGATGATTGCAGGCATCCATCCGAAGCATGGCTTGTCCAGCGCGTCGGCGATGGCGCGAGATAGTTCCGAGTTTCTGACAACGCCTGGCGAAACGATGTTGATCGGCCCCTCCAAAGTATCGTTTCCGGCGACGAAAATCAGCGCCGAAACCGCGTCGTAGATGTGCACCCAAGGTGTCCACTGCCTGCCGTTGCCCAATCGTCCACCGAGTCCTGCTCTGAAGGGTCGAGCCAGCACCGGAAGCGGACCATCCTCGGCGGAAAAAACCATGCCAAACCGCGCGGTCGCTGGGCGGACTCCGAACTCTTCTGCGCTCGTTGTCGCCGCCTCCCATGGAACTGCGATGTCGGCGAGAATGCCTTCGCCACGTTCGCTCTGCTCAGTCAACTGTTCGTCGCC
>JAAXHR010000176.1 GCA_012270805.1 Dehalococcoidia bacterium | reverse complement strand
TATTTCACCCTAGGTTAGCAGCACGGATTTGCTGTCCTGACTCCTAAAGCTCCAGAGGGGCGACAGGTGTGTTGCATTGAGAGTGGTGCACTCCACCCAGAGCAATTGGTCTAGTGGTTATTAAGTATAGAAACTCGACTTACAATTCTCTAGTAGCTTACATTAAAGATACTACGGAAAACTAACTATGAAAAGTAGACCGCGCATCGCACTCGGATCGATTCTCACCGAATGCAACGAATTTGGCGGAGTTCCCATTGATATAAGCTGGTTTGAGCGTTATGAGCTATGTCGAGGAGATGAAGTCTTGGGTGTTGACGCCGGCGTGGTAGGCGGGATGATGCAGGTGATGCGCGAATGTGGAGCGGAAGTCGTTCCCCTGATTTACGCGAGCACCTGCCCCGGTGGTCCCCTGACCGCTGAGTGTTATACGCAACTCAAGACGGAGCTCCTAGACCGCTTACGCGCTTCCACCCCTGTTGATGGCGTGCTGTTGCCGCTCCACGGTGCTGCGACGGTTGAAAACCTCGGCGATCCGGAAGGCGATCTCATCAAATCGGTACGTGCAATCGTCGGGGATGCGATACCGATTGTCGTCACGCTCGATCTGCACGCGCATGTCACTGCTGACATGGTTCGCTTTGCCGATGGGATCATCGCGTGGGAGACCTATCCCCACCGTGACGCCTTTACCACCGGCGTGCGTGGTGCCCGACTGCTCTGGGATATACTACAGGGACGGTGTCGTCCGACCATGGCGATGGCAAAAGTGCCGGTGATTACCGCTGCGATTAACGGCTCGACCGAAGGTGATGATCCTTTTGCCCAAATTATGCGCGCTGCCAAGGCACTCGAAGGGCGTGATCATGTCCTATCCACTAGTGTTTTCTTGGTCCATCCCTATCTAGATCAACCGGACATGGGCAGTGGTGCATTGGTAATCACAGACAACGATATGGAGACGGCGGTATCGCTTGCAAATGGGCTTGCCGAACAGTATTGGACGCGACGATTTGACCTTGAACCCGATATCCACGCTCCAGACGAAGCCATTGCCAAGGGCTTAGAAGAAGATGGCGGTCCGGTACTCTTGGTTGAAGCAGCGGATTGTTGTGGCGGCGGTGCAGCGGGCGATAGTGTTGCCACATTGACGGCGTTACTTGAGGCAAAGGTAACTGTGCCTTCACTCGTACCTGTGGCAGATCCGGAAGCCGCGGCTGCCTGCCATCGCGCTGGTATCGGTCAGGAGGTCACTGTTGCGTTGGGGCATCGACTGGACCCGCGCTGGGGCGAACCGGTGACCGTAACGGGCACCGTCACCCGACTGAGCGATGGTCGTTTCCGCTATATCGGTGGGATTTGGGACGATGTTGAGGGTAACATGGGGCCATCAGCGGTGTTGACCATCGGTGCAATTCAAGTGCTCGTTGCTACGCACGGCACCTATGACTGGGCGGATGAACAGTTTCGTTCTATGGGGATGCAGCCACCCGATGCCAAGTTCATTGTTGTCAAAAATCCGATGAACTACCGCCTCGTTTACGGTGAAATCGCCAAGGCAGCCTTCATCCTTGACACGCCCGGTGCGACACCGGCGACATGCCGACATCTCGCCTACAAACATCTCAAGCGACCCTATTTTCCGATCGACACGGAGATTCTTGGGCTTACACCAACCATCCTTCAATAGACAACACACCACACAGGAGAACGATATGAACGACAGACGTTATCGAGCAGCTCTCATCGGTTTAGGACGTATCGCAGATACCATTGATGACGAAGTAATAGGCGATGGCTGGCTCGTGCCGTTCAGCCACATGGGCAGTTACATGGA
>JAAXHR010000145.1 GCA_012270805.1 Dehalococcoidia bacterium | reverse complement strand
TTGCGGGAATCGGCGCCGCAGGTCGGCGTCAGTGGGTCCGACCATGCAACCCATCACCAGAATCATGCGATCAGGATTCGCATCCTTGACCTTCTTCAGCTTGCCAAGCATCCCGGTCGCAGTGTCCTCCGCGGATTGACGGACTACGCAGGTGTTCAACACCACAACATCTGCTTCTTCAGGAGCGTCACAAAGCTCCAAACCTATACCGGTCAAGCCCGCGCCCAATCGTTCCGAGTCGGACATGTTCATCTGACATCCAACTGTCCAAACGTGGTAGGAAGGCATTACGAGGTCTATCGGGAACTAGGCTGATGCTTCACGATTGCGTGTAAATTCAATTTTACGCGACAAACGGGATCAGACATTCGGCAATCGAAACATTAACCAGAGGTTGCACGCTCAAACGCGTTCAGCCACACGTCGGCGATCGTTGCCAGCGGAAGATTCACGACCTTGGCGATCCGGACGTAGTCACCGCCCACAGTTCCAACTCGGGTTGCCGGCACATTTGCCTGCGACGCGGTCAGCAGAATCTCGTCAACATCATCAGCGTCGCAGGTGATTGCAATGCGCGATTGGCTTTCACCGAAGAGTGCGGGAAGCCAACCGGAAAATTGGGAGTCGTGCTCAATGGTCACGCCGATGTTGCCTTGTACAGACGATTCAACCACCGCGACCGTTAAGCCTCCGTGAGAGACGTCGTGTGCAGACTTGAGTAAACCACGTCCGATCAGCGAACGGCATAACTTCTGAACGCCGATTTCCAGATCCAGATCGAGTTTAGGTTGACCTGCAATCGTGCCGTGCAGGACTGCCAGTGCCTCGCTGCCGCCCAGATCTTCGAACGTGTCCCATGGAGAGTCAGTGCCAATGACGATCACCGCGTTGCCCTCGTCTTGAAACGCAGACCGGACATGCCTTTCAACGTTTTCCAGAACGCCTAAAGCCCCGATTATCGGGGTGGGTTGAACTGCCGAACCTGCCGACTCGTTGTACAGGCTCGCATTACCGCTGACTACGGGAATGTCGAAGGCCAATGCCGCCTCCGATATGCCCGCGATCGCTTCTTGAAGTTGATGCTGGATATCCGGGGTTTCGGGATTGCCGAAATTCAGTCCGTCTGTGAGAGCCACGGGTTCTGCACCGACGCAGGCGAGATTCCGGCATGCCTCCGCCACTGCGATCGAAGCTCCGACGCGTGGGTCCAGGTAGACGAGTCTGCCGTTGCCGTCTGTCGTTAACGCTAATGCGCGTTGCGTTCCTTGGATCCGCAAAAGTGCAGCATCGCCACCGGGCGCTATCACGGTGTTGTTTTGGACCTGATGATCGTACTGCCGCCATACTGTGTGTTTCGATGCGATGTTTGGTGATGCGAGCAATTCCAGCAACGCCTCGTTCGGAGACAATGTGAGATTGGGTAGATCAGACAAATCACGGGACTGCAAATCTACAAGCCAACCCGGCTTGGGTGAGTTGAACTGATATCCCGGGGCATCGGTCAGGATAAAAACTGGGGTCGACGATGCTTGCCGCGCGCCCTCGGAAACTACGACGTGATTGTTCGCTTCGAATGTTCCGATGATCGCCGCATCTAGATCCCATTTTTCGAACAGCACAAAGAGGCGGTCTTCAGCCCCGGGTTTGACCGCCAGCAACATTCGTTCCTGCGATTCGGAGAGCATTACTTCATACGGCGACATCTCGTTCTCGCGGCGTGGCACTTCGGCGACATCAATGTTGATGCCCAGTTCGCTTCGTTCGGCCATCTCGACCGCGGCGCTGGTGATTCCCGCGGCACCACAATCCTGCATCCCCACGACGCCGGGCAGTTCGATGGCTTCGAGACACGCTTCGATCAAGACCTTTTCTAAGAACGGGTTGCCCACCTGAACTGCTGACCTCATCTCCGCTTGTTCTTGAAATGTCCGAGATGCGAGTCCCGAAGCTCCGTGGATGCCGTCGCGCCCCGTTTTCGCGCCTACTAGCACCAGCAGATCTCCCGGCGCGTCGGCCCGCGCGCTCATAATCTTGCCGCCCTTGACCATACCAACGCACATGGCGTTCACGAGCGGGTTGCCAGAGTAGGATTCGTCGAATACGACCTCGCCACCGACGTTCGGCACTCCGATGCAGTTGCCGTAACCCGAAATCCCGGAAACGACACCGTTCAGCAGGTAGCGCTGGCGTTCATCCGTTGGAGGACCGAATCGCAATGAGTTCATCAGCGCCATCGGACGAGCACCCATAGCGAGAATGTCGCGCACTATCCCGCCGACACCGGTAGCTGCACCTTCGTAGGGTTCGACCGCTGACGGGTGGTTATGAGATTCGATCTTGAAAGCGACGGCGTAACCGTCGCCAATGTCGATTACACCAGCGTTTTCGGCTCCGGGTGCGACCAATAGGCGTTCGGATTTGTTCGGTAACTTACGGAGCAATGCCTTGGTGTGCTTGTAACCGCAATGTTCGCTCCATAACGCACCGAAGAGTCCGATCTCAAGCTCGTTCGGTTCGCGTTCTAATCGGTCGACGATGGCCTCGTATTCGGCGCGAGAAAGCGCGACCTCGTCAAGCAGTTCTTGAGCAATCGGTGCCACGACAATCAGAGCTTGCCGCCGTCGACCGCGGCCGCGATCGATTGCCAGAGCGGATTGCCGTCGATGCTGCCGAGCATTGTCTCACACGCCCGTTCGGGGTGCGGCATCATACCCAGAACGTTGCCGTATGCATTGGTGATGCCAGCGATGTTGTTTAGCGAGCCGTTTGGATTGGCTTCGGAGGTCGCTTCATTGTTCTGGTCCACGTATCGGAAAATGACTCGACCATCGGACTCCAGCATCGCCAATGTATCGTCATCCGCCTGATAGTTGCCCTCGCCGTGGGAGATAGGCATCGAGACGACATCACCGTCTGCATATTGAGACGTGAACGGTGTTTGCGAAGATTCGACTCGGAGATTGCCGGATTCGCACCGGAACTCAAGGTGGTCGTTCCGTATCAGCGCTCCAGGCAAGAGTCCAGTTTCACAGAGGATCTGGAAGCCGTTGCAACTGCCGAACACGTATCCACCGTGGTCCGCGAATTCCTTGACCGCCGCCATGACAGGAGAGTGCGCGGCGATCGCGCCGCATCGTAAATGGTCGCCGTACGAGAAACCTCCCGGCAAGAGAATGGCATCGAAGTTGTTTAGAGACGTTTCTCGATGCCAGACATATTCGGCTTGATAGCCGAGGACATCTGCGACGGCGTAGTGCATGTCGCGTTCGGACCATGAGCCCGGGAATACGACGATGCCAAACTTCATATCACGTATCGCCTTGAGGTTACGCGATTATGCGCGTTGGACTGCGCAATTCGAGAACTATCGGTTTTTCTCGGTCGACTTGCGGCTCTTGCGAACTTTGGCCGCGATCTGCTTCTTGCGAGTCACGCTCGGCGGCTCGAAAGCCTTGCGCCGACGCGCCTCGGAGATGATGCCTTCGTGCTGAACACTACGAGTGAATCGTCGCAGCATCGCTTCGAAGCTCTCACCCTCTCGATTCTTTACCTCTACCAACTGAAATCGTTTCTCCTGTGGTCCCAGCCCTGGTTATCCGTCGCAATCAGGTTTCCGTTATCGTTTCGATGGTATCACTTGCGCGTCAGTCGTTACGATTTTCGACGTGATTTTTGAACATTGCCAAGCCTTTTCCCAGCCGTTCCAACGTCCGTTCGCGACCGAGTACCTCTATCGACTCGAACAGTGGCGGCGCGATACGCTTCGCAGTCATCGCAACTCGAATCGGAGTGAAAAGCTGTCCCGCCTTCAAACCTGTTGTCGCGGTCAAGCCCCGCAACGTGCTCTCGATCTCTTCCGTCGTAAATGGTTCGACCCCTTCCAATGCATTGATGCTGCTCGTCAACGCCGTAACTACCATCTCCTCATCCATCCGACGGCCGATCATCTCTTCCGGATTCGGTTCAACCTCGTC
>JAAXHR010000152.1 GCA_012270805.1 Dehalococcoidia bacterium | reverse complement strand
GCTTCTCACATCGGCTCCGACGTCGCTGCCGACCTACTTACCATCGGCATTGACCAAGAAGACGACATGGTCATGCTAATCGACATCGGCACCAACACCGAAATCGTCGCCGGCAACCGCCGCCAACTCCACACCGCATCCTGCCCCGCCGGCCCAGCCTTCGAAGGCGGCAATGTAACCTACGCCATGCCCGGCTACGACGGCGCAGTAGAACGCGTAATCATCCCTTCTCCCTCGCGAAGCGAGAATACCTTCGTAGGGACAGGTTTGAAACCTGCCCCTACTCTCACCACTATCGGCGACACCACACCCATCGGCATCTGCGGTTCCGGCCTCATCGACCTCCTAGCCGAGCTTCGACGACACGACATCATGAACGAGCTCGGAAACTTCAACGACGGCTCCGACGAATTCACTTTCCACACCGAGAACCGCCTAACCCTCTCCCGTGCCGACATCTCGGCCCTGGCCCAAGCCAAAGCCGCCAACTACTGCGGACAAAACATCGTCCTCGAAACCGTCGGCACATCCCCCATTGACTACGCCCGTCTCTACTTAGCCGGCGGCTTCGCAAACTACATCAACATCCAAAACGCCATCAACATCGGCTTCATCCCTGATATTCCCACAGAACGCATCACCAAAATCGGCAACGCCTCCCTCCAAGGCGCCACCATCATGCTGACCAACGCCACCAAGCGCCAAACCATCGAAACTCTCGCGAAGGACATACACCACATCGAACTCGAAACCAACCCCAACTTCTTCGACCACTTCGTGGAGGGATGTCAGTTTAAGAAGTGATGCCCCTTTAGCGAAGCGAACCCGCACCGGATGGTATCTGATTTCCCCCGCTCGCGGGGGAAATGTCCGAAGGACAAAGGGGGCATCCCCTGCGATATCCTACGAATCAACGCACCAACGATGATATACGGTAGCAAATCCATGCCCCGCAACTACAAAATGCACGTTTGGGAGGTCCAACAAGCCGCTCAATCAATCCTTCAGTTCACCAACGGAAAGACATTCCACGACTACGTCACCGATCGCGTCCTGAGGTCCGCCGTCGAACGGCAAATCAATAAAATCGGCGGTGCCGCGACCAGACTCATCGTCAACGACAACCCTACCGCGCGACGTATCGGCGACTACGCCGGCACCCTTGGCTTTGGCAACACATTAGACCACAGTTGGCCGGAAATAGAAGAGCACGAGGTATGGGACTTCGTCCACAACTCTCTGCCATCCTTGCTTGAAGAGGTAACCAACGCACTCGAAGAACAGCCCGTTGATCAGGCAGCGCGGGGGAAGTCCCAACGACGCGAAATCATCCCGTTGGTAGCCAGACGCGCCTCGCAAATCAGAAACCTCTGCCGCCAACACCACGTCAAGCGACTCGACGTATTCGGATCCGCAGTCAATGGCGACTTTCGTCTAGACGAGAGCGACATCGATTTTCTAGTCGAGTTCGACGACTCCGTAGAAGGCCAACGATTCGAAACCCGCTTCCAGCTCAACCAAGAACTCGAAGCTCTCTTCGGACGATCAGTCGATCTAGTCGTCGACTCCGCCATCAAAAATCCTTATTTCCGAGACGAGGTCGATCAGACTAGAGAACCCATCTATGGAAATTGAAATCCGGAATCACCTTTGCGACATTCGTGAAGCGGCACAATTCATAATCGATCAAACCGCTGAAATCTCGTTCGAACAATACGAAGAAAGTGCGCTCTTGCGCCCCGCAGTCGAGCGGCAATTCGAAATCATCGGCGAAGCCACCAACAGACTTGCCAACGACGATCCAACCATCGCCGGACAGATCACTGGCTACAAGACAATCATCGGCTTCAGAAACCGAATAATCCACGAATACGACAACATAACTGACCGAACCGTCTGGAACATCATCCAACACAACCTCTCAACCCTACTCAACGAAGTCGCAACACTACTCGAAAAACCCTGAACTATTACCCCTTGACAAAACAAACTTTGTACCAATATACTGTCATTAAGGCAAGCGCAGGAGATGTAGAGGTCGCTCGCGCAGAGTGGCAGCCCAAAGGGTGGGATCCTCGGAACCTGGGGCCTTAATGTAAAAGATCCTCCAAATCGGCGATTTGGGGGATTATCTTTTTCATCGTTTCATAATCTTCGGGCCAAAACTTCATCCCGTAACCCAAAATCTTGCCATTGTGCCGGTAGAGCGTCTTCGCAATGTGCGAAAAGTAGGCGTTCTCAGTCTCCCTGTATCGATTCAACTTCAGTGCGAAATGCACTCCCGTTGCTACCGCGTCCGCAACTTGCAATCCCGCCAATTGGGAATGCTGCACCGACCTCACTTCTCTTGGGTCTATCACTGAACCATCAATCCAGACATCATCCGAACTGTTAAAGGTTATGTCGATCAGTCGACGTAGATAGGATCGGACCTCTTCGTAGGACATGTTCGACCTGTCCGAGAAAATGATCTCGGTTGATCTATTCCGATCAAGAGGTGTCCGGAATGACCGATTAACCAATAAACACAATCTCTCCACTAAGAACCGCGTTAGGTACCGATAGAGAAGATGCCTCTCACCCTTGAACTTTCCCACGTCGCGGATCAAAGGCTTATAAACAGCAATATTTATTGTGCGGATATCCAAATTTCCCACTCGTCTGATGTACGGAACTCGTTGCTCGTGCTTCAAATCAGCGAAATGCAACGGTGTCCTCGGCGCTTTGCCCAAGACATTGCGCGCATCTTTCAGACACTCCACCATCTGCAAGTCATTGATCCGCCGAGTAACAACCGCTGACAAAACAAACCACCGCGAACTTCCTGTCCCATCGGGCTTGAAAACAAATCCCTCATCGCCCGACTCGTCAACATAAGCCACGAACTGCGAACGTCCCTCTAATTGGCTCACAATCCCTCAATTCTAAAACCGCGCCGAACCAACATCTCTGTCCTAGCCAAAACCAAAGTACTGACTACCGCGGACAGAACATCGTCGTCGAAACCATCAGCACGTCCCTGCGTTCCGCGGTCAACGAAAAAGACACGTCATCGCCACAGCAGACGTTACGTGTACTCCTGCCCCAACCTCGCGCGCAGGTACTCCGTCGGACGATTGCCCTTTAGCGAGTTGCAGTGTCCGCACAGTAGCTGCAGGTTGTCGAGGTGGCTAGTCCCGCCCTTTGACTGCGCGATGATGTGGTCTACCGTCAGATGCTGTGGCAGGAAGTGCGTCCCGCAACCGTTGCAGTTGCCGCCTTGAGTGCTGTAGAGCAGGACCTTTGATTCGTTGAGGGGGGGGTGGTTCGCGGTCGGTGCGTTGTGGGATGTCAGAGCGGGCGATGGCTTGTATGCCGCCCATTAATCCGAGTTCGTTACGGGCACGTTGCCCAACTAGCTTCACCGCCAACGACGAAAGATCGATCTCGATCCACTGCTATCCAATCGTTCTGCCGGGATGCAAGTCGTAGCGCAACCACACAAAAACCGTCACACTCCATTATTCCCAATCCCGCGCATCCTAGTTGAAAAACCCAAAGCCGCGTTAATATGGAGTCGCTAT
>JAAXHR010000238.1 GCA_012270805.1 Dehalococcoidia bacterium | reverse complement strand
TTCTGCAAGATGGACTGCCATTTCTGCCCGAACAGTCATTGGGTCCCACGCAAACGCTTCGGCTTCAAAGTCGACGAACTCGCCAAAACCTTCAACGAACTCGTCGAGCGCCAAACCGTCCAAGGCCTATTCCTCAGTTCTGGCGTCGCAGGTACCGGAAGCAAGACCACCGAGCGAATGGTCAAAGTCGTGGATCTCATACGCAACAAATACAAGTTCGACGGCTACATCCACCTCAAAGTCATGCCCGGCACTGAGCGCCACATCGTCGAAGCCGCACACCTCCTCGGAACCCGTCTCTCCGTAAACCTCGAAACTACCACCGTCGACCACATGAACAAGCTCTCCAAGATGAAGCACTATCAACGCGACATCATGGACCCGATGGCCTGGATCGACGAACTCAAACGCGGTCCGACCAACGGCGCCATCGGACAGGCCACTCAATTCGTCGTCGGTGCAGCTGACGAGACCGATCTCGACATCCTCAACCGCATCTCCCAGCTCTACGCCGACTGGGAACTCAAGCGCGTCTACTTCTCGCCCTTCCGGCCCGTGCGATACACGCCGCTCGAAGAGCATCCCGCAACCCCGATGCAACGAACCAATCGGCTCTATCAGCTCGACTGGCTCAAACGCGTCTACAAATACTCCGACAACGAAATCAAACTTGGTTTCGACAAAGGAGGTTTCTTGCCCCTCGAACTCGATCCCAAACAGACCATCGCACTCGAAAACCTCGATGCATTTCCCGTCGACATCAACACCGCCAACCGCGACCAGCTAATGCGAACCCCTGGATTCGGTCCCATCAGCGTCGAGCGCATACTCAAGAACCGGCGCCGGGCCAAGATCACCCGATGGCAGGAACTCACCGTCATGGGCGTGGTCCAGAAGTGGGCATGGCCATTCATCACATTCCCCGGACATCGGCCCGAGCCAGCCAAGCAGCTTCGCCTCGATTCACTACTCAGCCAGGAGCGCAAAACCCGCACCGACGGCGGCACCGAACACCTCACTAGAAACAGGGCAGAGGTCAAACGCGAAGCGAGCGCATCCGTCTTGGCCGACCCCGGCCAACCCTTCGGCACTCAAACAACCCTCACACCCACACCTTGTGGAATCCGGTCCAACTGCGACGGCTGCGCCCTCTACAACACTCCCGGACACCCCGGCTCCACCAAGGGCATAGTCCGATACACACCATCAACCACCTTCCAAAAATCAAAGCAACCTGCCTAAGCACCCAGTCGCCCCTTTCGCCGAGCGAAAGGGGCGCGAGCAAGCGAAGCTTAAAGGACCGACACCAGAGCGGGGTATGCTCCGGCGTGAACGTACGTCTACCGCCGCATCGCCCGCGCCATATCCCGCTCTTGATCCCGACGCCGAATCGTCTCGCGACGGTCCTCGTGCCGCTTACCACGAGCCAGCGAAATCCCCACTTTCGCCACACCCCGAACGATATAAATTCGCTGAACCACAATCGTCAACCCCTGCTGCTCAACCCGGCCCCGCAGAAACTCGATCTCCTTACGATGCAAGAGCAACTTCCGCTCCCGTAGCGGCTCATGCTGCGTCCAAACACCAGCCGACTCATACGGAGCGATATACGCATTCACCAACCAAGCTTCACCATCCGAAATCCGTACATAAGCATTCGAAATATCAACCTTCGCATCCCGAATCGACTTAATCTCCGAACCCTTCAACACCAGCCCAGCCTCAAAATCGTCAAGTAGGTGGTAGTCATACCGGACACGCCGATTAGTAGCCATCGTCCCAGACGTGGCTGCGCCATTCAAATCTGATTTCCTCTTGCGCTTCTTGCGTGCCATAACGAGAAATTAACGTCATTCCCGCGAAGGCGAGAAATCCAGAGGGGTACAGGGCATAGGTCGATATCCCCATCTACCACAATTATGCGCTTTACACCTAACGGATGAGCCAGATCTGACGCTTGAAAATGCCGTTAACAATCCCCTCTCCCTTGATGGGAGAGGGCTAGGGTGAGGGTAAACAGAGAGGGGAGAGGAGACCGCCCCTACGGCCCCACCGCCGTCGTAACCTGCGTCTGGAAATTCAACTGCTTAATCGCGGCATCCATCTGCGGCTCTACCCAATCGACGTCCCGCTGATCCGGTGTGGGATCAGCTTCCACGACCACATCCGGAGTCAAACCTACACCCTCAATCACATTGCCCTCAGGTGTGTACCATCGCCGGATCGTAATGTTCAGACCAGCACCGTTCGACAACGTCCGAGTGATGTTGACACTCCCTTTCCCGAACGTCTTCACACCGATCAGCACCGCTCGTCCGTGGTCCTGAATCGCTCCAGCAAATAGCTCAGCCCCGCTGCCTGACCACTCGTTCACCAGCAACACGATCGGCACGTTGTAAAAATTCCCCTTCTCACTCGCGAAAAAGTCCCTCCTAGCCCCGTTCCGGTCCTGCTCGTACGCCAACCGCCCCTCAGGAATGAATTCGCTCGCCGAGTCGAGCGTCGCATGAAGCAGCCCGCCCGGATTGTTCCTCAAGTCGATTACGACACCCTCAGCGCCTTGCGACAGCAGATCCGTCATATGCTCGCGAATCTCTCCCGGCGTCTCATCGGTGAATTGACGTATATCCATCTCACCGTACGGAGTGTCTGGAATCATTCTCGTGAACACCGACTCCAACTTCACTCGACCACGAATGACCTCGATATCGACCGGATCTACATCGCCGACGTGCAGAATTGTCAGGATCACAGGCACGCCTTCCTCACCACGTATCACTAAGACCGCTTCGCTCACACTCCAACCCGTCGCATCGACACCGTCAACCGCCAATATACGGTCGCCAGGCTTGATCCCGGCTTTCATCGCCGGCGAGTTCTCCATCGGTGCCTGAATGATCACACCCTTACCGTCCGGCGCCTGGGCGACGGTGGCGCCAATCCCGAAGAACTGTCCAGCAAGGTCATCACGGCTCATTCGCATCTGTTCAGCCGAAATGTAGGTCATATGGGGGTCGCCGAGGGCTTCGATGAACCCGCGGATCGCCTCCTCCGACATCTTGGCATGATCGATGATGCTGTAGTCCACATACTCATCGTTGATGAACTGGAACGCTTCCCAGATCACCGCAACGTCTTCGGGCACAGCATCAGGCAGCTGCCGTGTTTTGGGAAGCTCGACAACCTGAGACACAGACTCTTGGCCGTTGTTCGGGGCTACGGCTACCGATTCTTCGGCCGGCGCTTCCGGTTCTTCGTCGATAATCTCGACTGTCGATGAATCAGAATCCGCATCGTCCCCGGTAGTCTCGGAAGCATCAGAAGAAACCGCCGCTTCTGCGGCCGTCGTCACAGCGACGTTGTCATCATGTACGACCTCAGTTGCCGGCTCGCTCTCTGAAGTGCAGGCAACCGCGAAAAGCAGGGTCAGCGATAGCGTCGAGACTGCGAAGAAGGAAAAGTGGTCAAAGATGGTTTGGCGTTTCATGTGGATTGGTGCGATTCAGCGCGACGTTTCACGATTGCATGGATATCAGGGTATACGAAACTGATTCCAAAACCGATTGCTAGAGATTGTGCTAGGTGGTCTCTGGCACTCCCAGCTTTACATAACATGTCTAGTGCGAAGCAACCTATCGGTCAAGGCGCGGTCAAGATTCGGACGCAGCATCTGCAACCGCATCCCTTCTGCAATCGACGATGCGTCGTCAGGCGCTCGTAACGGCTACCCTGTTGTCCGACGCGTCTCTGCTATTTTCGATATTCAAAGCGGAGTCGATCGCAAACCGCAACTCATCTATCCCCCATCTCTTGATCGCCGAGGTCATCACAGCGCCATCTTCCAATATCTCATCGCCCGTTGGTGGTTCTTTGGTCACCAGGTCCAGTTTGTTCAACACGAGCAACCGCGGCGTGTCGGCTAGGCCAAGATTGTCGAGCACGCCATCGACGACTTCCGCTGCCTCGGCAGCCAACGGGTTCGAGATGTCCGCTACATGTATCAGCAAGTCGGCGAACATCGCCTCTTCCAAAGTGGCGTTGAATGCGTCGATCAGTATCGGAGGGAGCTTGTTGATGAAGCCGACGGTGTCGCTGAGAGTTGCCGGAGTTCCTGAAGGCAAATACAACCGTCGCGTCGTGGTGTCCAGCGTTTCGAACGGTCGATCGACAGATCTGATGTCAGAACCCGTCAACGTGTTGAAAAGGGCCGATTTACCCGCGTTGGTATATCCGACCAGCGAAACGGTTCTCACGTCGCCACGCACCCTTCTCCGTCTCTGTGCGCCTCGTTGATCCCTCACGTTAGAGATGGCACGTCGCAAATCCCGTGCTTTCAATCGCATCAATCGACGATCGGTTTCAATCTGCGATTCTCCGGGACCGCGGGTACCTATACCACCGCCTAGGCGCTCCAAGTGCGACCATTGCCCCGCGAGTCGCGGCATCAGATACTCGACCTGCGCCAACTCAACCTGCAACTTGCCCTCACGAGTCCGAGCACGGCCTGCAAAGATGTCGAGGATCAGAGCTGTGCGGTCAATGACTTTGACCTTCAACCGGTCTTCGAGGACGCGTTGCTGCGCTGGCGTCAACTCGTCGTCGCAGATGACCGTCTCGCAATGCAGTGCGCCAACCGTATCTTCGATCTCCTCCAGCTTGCCCGTGCCCACATAAGTCGGTAACGGCGCGTTCAAAGTCTGGGTGATCGTTGCAACCGGGTTAGCGCCTGCGGCACGAGCCAACGCGTCGAGTTCAGCGACCGAATCTTCGAGCTTCCAGCTCTTATCCCGTCGCCGTACCCGCACTCCAACTAGGCAAGCTCGCTCAGGTCTCGCCGCAGTCCAATGTGATCGCTTTCGTCGTGTCAATTTATCTCGCTTGAATGCCGGATCAGATGCTCCAACCCGATATGCGACGAATACCCTCGTCGATCTGATCGTCAGGGATAGTGAGTGAAAGTCGTATGTAGCCTTCGCCCGATGTCCCGTATGAGGCGCCCGGAGTCACTACTACATCTCGCTCTTGAAGCATCTTCTCGGCGAAACTGGCCGAAGTATACCCCTCTGGTACCCGTGTCCAAATGTACAGCGTAGCTTTCGGCGTCTTGGCCTCGAGGCCGATCTCATTAAGCGCGGCGACCACCTTGTCCCTGCGACGCTTGTAGATCGCGTTGTTGGCGTCGATCCAATCCTGTGGGAGATTCATCGCCTCGATGCCCATCTCCTGGATCGCCTGCGACAAGCCGGAGTCGATGTTCGACTTCACCCTCATCAAGGCATCAACCATCTCCGAGTTGCCGACTGCGGCTCCGACGCGCCAACCAGTCATGTTCGCCGTCTTCGAGAGCGAATGGAACTCCATCGCGACGTCTTTAGCGCCAGAAACCTGCAAGACGCTGGGTGCGACGTAGCCGTCGAAAGTGACTTCGGTGTAGCAAGCGTCGTGCAACAGGTAGAGGTCGAACTCTTTGGCGTATGCTACCGCCTCCTCGAAATAGGTCAGATCCGCTACCGCGCCCGTCGGGTTGTTCGGATAGTTCAACCACAGTGTCTTGGCTTTGCGGGCAATATCGGTCGGGATCTCTGAGAAGTCGACGAGGTAGCCGTTCTCTTCGCGCAGCGGCACGAAGTGGGTCTTGCCACCAGCAAACATCGTGCCGATCTCGTAGACCGGGTAAGCAGGGTCCGGAGATATCGAGATATCGCCAGGGTCAATGAAGCACAATGCTGCGTGAGCAATCCCCTCTTTCGCCCCAATCAGATTGATCGCCTCGCTTGCGGGATCGATTTCGACCCCGAATCGGCGCCAGTAAAACTCGGACACGGCCTGCCGGAACTCCGGCAAACCTTCGCTCTCAGGATATCTGTGGTTAGGAGCCTTGCGAGCACCACGATCCAACGCGTCGAGCACGATGTCGGGCGTCGGAATATCCGGGTCGCCGATGCCGAACGACACTACGTCGATGCCCTGCGCCTTCTTCGCCGCGATAGCTCGCGAGATATTGACGAACAGGTACGGCGGAAGTTGCTGCACACGTCTTGCTAGTTCTGGCATATCACTCCGATCAGAAAACCAGGTAGTCCCCGAATTGCGGCCATCACTCGTTCCAAACGCCAGTGAAGACTTCTACAGCGGGACCTTCGAGGTAAGCTTCGTTGTTTTCGTCCCATGAAATCCGCAACACACCGCCATCCACGACAACATCCACGGCATCGTCAACCAATCCGAGCTTGCGGCAGGCGAACGCCGACGCGGTACTGCCTGTTCCGGACGACAACGTCTCCCCCGCGCCACGCTCAAAGATTCGAGCCCGAATGCGGTCCCTGGCGTGGACGTTCACAATTTCGAAATTGATGCGTTGCGGGAACATCGGATGATTCTCGACGAGTGGACCAACCTCGAGCAGCGGAAAATCCTCGACTAACTGGTCCATGATCGCCACCGCGTGAGGATTGCCTATCGCTAGACAAGTAATCGACAACTCCACACCGCCAATCGTCACATTTTCAGCGATCACCTCATTGATTCCGGCTAACTCGGTTGTGTCTACGGGTACTTCTGCCGCTGTAAACGTCGCCGGTCCCATTGCCACCCGTGCGGATTTCATGCGGCCGTCAACCATCTCAGGCCACACGGTGCGGACACCACCCAGCGTCTCGACTGTCAATCCGTCTTCCGTCGCTTCTGCTATGCCACGATCCAAGACGAACTTTGCGAACAGTCGGATGCCGTTACCGCTCATCTCAGCTTCCGAGCCGTCTGGGTTGTAAACCCTCATTCGCACCTGAGCCACATCCGAATCCAGCAGCAGCACGATACCGTCTGAACCGACGCCGAACGCGGGTCTGCTGATCTCGGCGGTCAAGGGACCCCAATCTCGCTCTATCGAACGTCCATCGATAGCTATGTAGTCGTTGCCGCAACCATGCAACTTTGCAAACTCAATTGCCAATCAAGACACCTCGTATTGAATTCGTCGATTACCAAGCGATTCTATCGTGCGATGCATGATTCACTACGTTTGGATAACCATTCATCCACCAACTCAACCACCTTGTTGACGTAATTCCCATCAGCAATGTCGATCCACGAAATCCGCTCGTCTTTCATCTTGAACCAGTTGTTTTGGGCACCGATCAATCGGTGGTTGCC
>JAAXHR010000392.1 GCA_012270805.1 Dehalococcoidia bacterium | reverse complement strand
AGCGGTGCATTTCCCGACAGGGTTGGAAGCAGTCGATAAACTGATTGAAAGTGAAGCGTATTTGGCGATTGCCAAGCAGCTGTTAGACACCGAAGAAATTCGGCTCGGTTATGGGCAGATCTTCTTTCGGGAAGGTCTCACCGATAGTCGTCATAGTGAGCATCCGTGGCAAGGTTACCACATTGATAATGCAACGAACTCACCTTTACCTCCACATCCGGATTGGCGGCGCTATGGATATATTCTGACCGCTATCTTCGTACACGACATCGAATTGGATGGTGCGCCGATGCTTGTCTGTCCGGGTTCGCAGAGCCAGTTGGATAAAATATGGGCGAAGTATCCGGGTAGCGCGGGCGGAATGGGTGTTCCTGATCTGCGTGAGTTTAAAGGAACCCTCGCGGATCCGGTTCCGCTTACGGCGAAAGCGGGGAGTGTGTCGTTCCGTTCCAGTTACTTGGTTCATGCGGCGCAACCGTTTGAGAACAAGAACAGACAGCGTGGATGGATGGGATACCATTTTCATCGTGCAGACAATGACGATTGGTGCAAAACGACGCGCCCGGTCCCGGGTTGGGGTACGCCACAGTACATGAAATTTGTCGCGCAGACGACACCTGATGTGCGACGGGTCTTAGGGTGGCCCGCACCTGGGGATGCTTACTATACACCGGAAGCCTTGGCGCGGCTTGAAGTGGCATATCCGGGGATTGATCTCGAACCTTACCGAACGTAAAATCAGAAAGGACTGTTATGAGCAAAACGAGAAAAGTTGTCATGATGAATGAAGCCGGACGTATCTGGACGGAGGAACAGGAGACGCCTGCACCGAAACCCGGGCAGCTGCTAATTGAAGTCCACGCCTCGATGGTGAGTCCCGGTACAGAACTCGGTGGTGTCAAACGACGACGCGAGAATCCGGGTTCTGAAGCGCGGCAGCGGCCATTCGGGTATACGAACGCGGGTGTTGTCATCGGTACAGAAGGCGATTGCGACGAATTTGAGATCGGTGATCGGGTGGCTGGTATGGGGGGAGGCTATGCGTTGCATGCTACGTCCGCTTGTGTGCCACACAATCTGTGCGCGAAGATTCCGAGTGATGTCACCTACGAGTCAGCCGCGTCTATTCATCTCGCAGCGACGGCGTTGCACGCCGTGCAACGTGGACGTATCCGTATTGGTGAAAATGTTGTCGTTGCTGGTTTAGGTATTGTTGGACAATTTGCGTGTCAGATCGCCAAAACAGCGGGTGCTTATGTAGTCGGTTTAGACCAACTCCCTTTGCGGATCGGTATTGCTGAGGATGCTGGGATACATCGCGCGATAAACGTCTCGG
Source organism: Dehalococcoidia bacterium (assembly GCA_012270805.1). GTDB lineage: Bacteria > Chloroflexota > Dehalococcoidia > Lucifugimonadales > Lucifugimonadaceae > Bin127. The sequence continues at coordinate 148 of JAAXHR010000392.1, read as the reverse complement.
AGACGGATCCGGTTCCGATTGCGAATGAGTTTACGAACGGTTACGGCATGGATTGCGGGATTATCGCTTTCGGCGGCGATGCGACGAGTGCGTTTCAACAGATCCGCGCGATGCTCAAAACTGCACCCGATACACACAAGATGGGGCG
>JAAXHR010000332.1 GCA_012270805.1 Dehalococcoidia bacterium | reverse complement strand
TTAGCCGTCAAAGGGTACTAGTATTAATCGAAGATACCAAAGCCTCTGCCGCTTTCTTATATCGAACATCTTCTGTCTCTTCTGCTTTCCGCAATGCTGCACCAAGTGTGTTTCTAAGTACCGTCTCCTGGGGAGGAGGCTGAGTAACTTTGCGTCGTTTTCGTTCTGTACTCCTCTGTGCAGCCCTTGCGACCCCGCCTAATTCGCTGATTGCCGACTGAAGTCTCTTGATTATGTTGTCCAAAAGACTCTGTTGTACGTCGTCAAATTGGACTCGCGGTCTTCCGCGTGGCTTTCGTTTATGGGTTTCGATCTGTTGATGCACATTCTCGAGCTCTTTGCGATAGTTTTGGCTGTTTCTATAAACCTCGAAGCTGTTTGAGTTTGGTGCATCCTTTTGTTTCCGTAGTTGTTCGATTGTGTTATCAATTCCCTCAAGTAGTCGATCTGCCCTCATCATCGCCTGCATTGCACGAGCTTTTCGACTAAGAGGATAAAAGAAATCTTCGGCTTGCTTTACTAAAAGTTGCCGAGCTGGGCTAGATTCTAGATCATTCCGCGCTGCATTTGGATAGATCTGATCTGTTGCCAATATGTGAACTTCCCCGGTATAGTGATGGTACAGCGTCCCCCCCCAACAGCTGGCCAAAGTCCTTTGAGCGCAAGCCTATCCCCTAAAGTGAACCCCTTCACCTTCAATAGGAAGCCGCTGACTTCTGAACCCTCATGCGAGGGTAGCTGCTTCCCATTAGCAGACAGCGCGTACCACACGAAGGCCAACGCTGTGCCGTCCGGTGCCTTTATCCAATCAGATTCGGGGCTGTATACGCCGGTCGCAACCGGCGGAGACACATCGATTTCACTTTCGTCTGCGATTCGAAGAGTAATCCGAACTGGATTTAACTCGGCGTACTCCTCAAGCCATCCATTAACCTTGTCGCCATAGCCGTCTTCTGAGAAAGCCACAGGGATCGTATTCAGAATATAATCGTTAACCTCTGCTGCATTGTTTAACTGTGCTCTATATTCTTCGCCCAATCCATCTATCTCCACCACAGTAAAGTGATCGTCCACATCACCATAGTAAGGCTCAGAGAACAACTCGCTATATTGATACATGAGGTCAGGGAGGCCAACACCTTGACGGGCATCGGAAGCTTTGTCGGCTTCAAGTAAACGGCGCATTTCGCCAAATTTAAATGTCCAACCTACCAGGTTCTCCATCCCCGCCTGGCGGCTAGTGATCGTCATCTCCTCGCATATGCCGAACGCCGAATATATCCCAATACCGCGATACCCGACCATCTCTCTGGGGCTTTTTCCTGACATTCCAAATCGTCGAGCTGTTCGGATCTCTTCCTCGTTCATGCCATGGCCATCATCTCTTATCACGGCTTGTGAGCCATCAACCGTTATGAGAATGTGTTCGGCTTCAGCATCCACTCCGTTTTGGACATATTCCCGGAGTGCGTCTTTCGCATCGGAGTACAAGCCTCGAGATAGGATGTCCAATAGCTCGCCGCCTACCTCCCAACTTTCTAGCTGAACTCGTCGCGTACGGCGTTCATTATTTATCATTTGTTCACGCCCTTGTAGCTTGTGACGTACCGGAATCACGGATCAAATGTCCCGTGATCAAATTCCGCAATGCGGATTACATAGTCGCAAACTTAATGAACTCCCCTTCCAATAGGTCGAATTCCATGTGTGAGTCATCGATGCCACCGTTTAATTCGTCCTCACCCTGCCACCGCCATACGATCATCTGGTGCCATTTCAATTCGTGCACGAACTAGCAAACTTCAATGCCGAATTCCTCATTTGCCAAAGAGCCACTTCCCGTTCCAACGCAAGCAGAATCTCTCGCAAAGACATTCAACGACCCTTTGGCTCGATTGGACGGTATGATCCCGCAGACCGAACTCTTCCCGCCACAGGTCGAACGATCAGGGAGGTGAAGGAGTGAAACTGATTAATGTCGGTTCCATTGAATTGTATACGTCTCGGAACGCTTTCGCAACCCGGCCGTCCCCGCCTAGATTAAAGCTCGCATTGCGAACTTTCGCGTTCAATCGCCACATCAGCCCCTCGATGGAGTTGTAGTCGTGAACCGAAAGTGCCGTGTACTTGCGGCGATTGTAGTCCAGGAACGGAAGCAACTTGCCGTTCAGATGGTGCAGATTGAAGCCCTTGTCTTCGATGTATGGTCGGTATTGCTCGAACAGTGGTGTACTTGGCACCGGTGTGAACAGCATCGGAATCACGGAGCCGACACGGCTAGAGGCAAATGTGACTGTGTCGTACACTGCTTGCAGGTCTTCGTCTGGCAGGCCGAAGAGAATAAAGCAGTTGATGTCCTGGCAACGCGACTTGAATCCGGCCTTCTCAGCATTTTTTAGCGCGTAGAAAAACTTGCCCATGTTTGTGTGAGTTCGTTGCCACGATTTGGCCATGTTGGCGTTGACAGTTTCGAGCGGTAAATACAACCTCCTAAAGCCAGCCTCACGCATCAGTTGGACTGTGTCTTCGTGCAGCAGGCGGACTTCGATGCCCTCCGGTGCGTGCAGTTTGATCCCTTTCAAATCGCGATCGTTGCTAATGAGCCGGCAAAGCTGCTTGAAATTCTCTCTACCGAGCAGCAGGTTGTCTTCGTAAAAACAGAATTCGCGAATTCCTTGTTCAAACCGCCGTTTGATCTCGTCGTACGCGACTTCGGATTCCCGAACCCAGATCTTTCGGCCTTCGTTCAATACGTTGGCCGAACAGTAAGAACACTTGAAGGGGCAGCCTCGACTCGTCGTCATAATGAGGTAATCGGGCAATCTCTCGCCTTCTTCTCCTTCTTCTTCGTCGCCCGCTCCGTCTTTTTCGTACAACTCAATGGCAAGTGGGAGTGGATTCGCGTCGGGAATCGTCGCCGATACTACGATGTCACGTCTCTTCTGCTCGGCATTAAGGGGATCAAGCTCGCGACCCATTAAATGCACGGGGTTATTCAACCCAAGGTTCTGCATCGCATGTTCGGGAATGAGTGTCGGGTAGATTCCGCCAACACGGAACACAGCCTTTGGAAACACTTGTCGACAGACTTTGATAACGTCGCGAGTGCTTTCCCACCAATACGTCATGATCGACGATATCCAGATTTCATCTGGCTCTGGAAAGGCTACTTCGTCGAATAGCGATTCACGTGCATACCTGGCTCGCGCCTTGATTGCTTCAAGCCGTTTCCGCAGTTCCGTTAGCGGCATACCGAAAACGTACTCGATCTTTTCGTCGGGCTGCGGTTCGTAGTCCGTCCACTTGTGCGGCGTGAATGGTTCGTCCGCTGAACAAAGTTTTCGTACACACCGCTTTCGCTTGGGTACGGTTCGCCGCCTGTTAGCCTCCATGCAGTCAATGAGCTTCAGCATATAGCCCTTGCCCTGAAGCCACGACGCGACACGCAACAAGCCATAGGGCATACTCCAGTTTGCCCAATACTGTACGTCGTAGACAGGCGGACTAATCAATAATGCTGAGGGGGGACGCTTCAAGATTCCAAACCTCGCGACGTAGACTGTTTCGCAGAAACTCGGCACCCATACTACCGTTCAAAAAATCGAACGATCGGCTGCGGACTTTCTCGTTTAGGAACGCTGCCATCCTGTAAAGGTCATGGTATTCGTTCCGGGTGATTCCGTTGTACTCAGCGAACGGAAATCTGTGTGGGGACAGATCAGCGTACGGAAGATCGTCCAAATACTCCTTATGCCGTTCGAACAGTTCTGTTCCCGGCACGGCCGTGTACGGCTTGAAGATGACACTACCAAACGTGCTGAGAACGGTGAAACTACGACGGACGATCCCTTCAAGTGTTTCCCCAGGGCGTCCAATCCACACGAATCCGCAGGTCTTATTTCCATCAGAAAGATCTATCCCCGCTTCCAGCAGGTAGGACCGACACTGCTCGTATGTGGCCTCGTCTAACTCTAGCTCCTCCTCGGGCTGCTCAAAGTGTAGCTCGGAGAACGTCCGTTCTGCAAACATCTTTGCCAAGTCTGGCGTGACCCGATCCGGATGCAGTCCTGATACCGCATGAAATCGCAGCTGCTGGTTCTTTGTACTCTCGACGATCTCTCGAAGTGGCTTGCCATTGTCGCGACAGATGTCGTCCTCGGCATCAAACACGGCAACGCGAAATACTCCAAGTCTTATCGCTTCCTGAATCGCAGGGATGGCTGTAGCTGGATTCAGAGTGACCGAAATGAATGGCGGTCTTTCGGCAACATAGAGTTTAAGTGATGATCCCTTGTCTGCATGCTTTAGCGGCGTCCTGACGATCAGGTCGGCATCGCAGAAGTCCACCGCGTTGTCCAGCATAAATCGTGGGTAGTTGCCCAGCACCACCAGTGTCGCGTCTGGCAACCAAAGGCGTAACTTCGTGCACAACTGGTGAATGCTGGCGTACCAATAGCTGCAGAGCGAGGTGATCCACACTTGAGTTGGGTCGGCTCGACCGTTGCCAGCACGTCGCTGGATCAGCCAGTCATTGAGTGCGTCGAATGGCTTTCCGAACCTCCACATCGGATATGTGTAGGCGAAATCACCGCCGCCGACTTCTTTGTATCGCTCTTGTCCAGTCAGTCCCCGTTTTTGAACGCGGCCTTTCTCGTTGGGCAGCATGAAGTCAAATAGCTCGACGTCGCACTTCTTGCTGCTCTTTAGGTACGCCCCGATTCTGAGTAGGTCCAGCGGTTGATTCCACCGGAGCCAGCTATAGCGTGTCTCGAAAACCGGCGGGTTTACCAATAGTATCCGGTCATGCCTCTGCACTTGTTCCAGCAGTGCGTTTCCTGTGACAGACTTAGTCATTTGGCTGCGTTGTGAAAGACAACAAAGTAATGGCAATGTCCATCATCTGATCGGCGTCGCCATCGGCTGCAGTCCGTGCCAATACCCATGCAAGAGCAGTCCGAAGGAATCCGCGCTCGTCCATCTGCGACTTTGCTGCGTGGCCCCAATTAATAAGAATTCGGTCCTGCCGGAAGTCGATTTCAGCGATGGGTTGAATCGCAGTGCCCAACCTATGGATGACGTCGAACCGCCGTTTGAACAACATAATCCCGTTGTCCCATTCAGGGCGAGATACGTCAATTGTCACCTGTTTTTTCTCATAGTCTATTGTTGCTGCTTCCGACTGACGACTCGCCTGATTGACGGCCATACCAGCCACTTTGTTAGGTACATCAATCCCTGCCGGCTTCGCCGATGCTAACCCGTTTGGGTGCGATTGATTCGACTTGAGCATATCACGTATCGCTCTCGCTTGTTTGCCTCCCTCCGTCATCAGGTGTGTTATCCCAGCCGACACATCGTCCATCGCTCGCCGGATGTATGCCGCGCGGCTCAAGGTGCTGTTGAGTGACGACCTCGCCTGGCTTCGTTTCAAGACTGCGTCGATCGTTCTGCCGAGATAACCACCCACCTTTTCTCCGTCGCCCCGAAAATATCGACGCAAGGTGAGAAAATCTCGACTCTCTTCGTAGAATCCTTCCCGGCCTGGATTGATTGCATCCACCGCGTCCAAGCCTTCCAGTACATTAATCTCACCGGTGATCTGGCTCAGTGCGGCCTTATGTGCTCCGGTTAGGAGGAATTCAGCACCAAGAAAGGTCGGATCGCCGATGGCGACACCGCGGACGCGTATCGAAACGCCTCGATATTCGGCCGGGAACACGACGTTTTCGTAGCCAAGTACAAACCCCTTCGCGATAAGACCACCCTCGTTGATGTCAACCTTCGTGATCATGTCATTGTGCAGCGTCGCAGCGTCCGGCTCGAACGGATAGAGCGGACGAGTTAACTCGCTCTCCGAATTTACGTGTCGAAGAGTTAGCCTGCCCAATGTCGGTGGTGACGCATCATCCAAAAACACTTCAAGAGGTTCAGCTTGAACTGGCGCCGTCGCGTACCCGATTGGCGTACAGCGCGACAAGTGCCACTCGACCTGTTCAAACCCACTGCGACTCGCAACATTCCGCACAAATCCCTTCCTGCGGCCGGCTCTGAGTTCGTGTTTGACAAATGACTTTAATCCTTCAATTGCGACCGTAGTCCCGCCCGAAGTCTTCTGTTGCAATTCCCGAACTTCGATCAACACGAAATCGGAAAGCTTTTCAAGGTCGGCAGAATCGGCAAGTTTGAGCAACCGATCAAAGTCCAAAGTCGCGTGGAAACCCAAGTTGCTGCAGTCGATAGTAATCGCAATGTCGACCTGACCAATGTTCTCCTTGAAGACAAGTCGACCGGTATTCGCGTTCAACTCGTAACTGGTTGCGTCAATCTCCTGGCGTTTCCCAGATTGCGTTACCTTGAAACGGCACACTTTTCTTAGTAATTGCGGGTCAATTGGTACGCCAAGAATGTCGACGATGTCTATAGGAGGTGAAGTCTCTTCAACCGAATGAGATAAATCGAACTGACGCGGACTACTTGAAGTGACGATCATCCGGTGGCAGTAGCGTGCGAGCGCGAGGAATCCTATGCCCTTGTTTCCAATCCGACGCCGCTTTTTCTTAGGCGTCCTTTCCATTGACCATTTTCGACTGCTTCCGCCGATCCGTGTGAAGTCGCATCGAAATTCAAACGGACTCATCCCATTGCCGTCATCCGTGATGGTGGCAGATGTGAAGTCGTCAGCAAATTCAATTAAAACTTCCGTCGCGTCGGCATCGTACGCGTTGCTGACGAGTTCCTTGAACGCTTTGATAAACGGCTTGTAAACGCCGGACAATTCTCGAAGAATCGAAGGGTCAACGCCGCCGACGCTCATTCCCCGTTTTGATGGTTCGTTCACGCTTCATTTCTCGCATCTTGACTGTGGACGAGGAGATCGACAAAAAAAACGGTATTTTCCGCTTCCCGGGCAAGGGGAATCCGGCTGCGGTATTGGAAGGGGTGCGGGCGTCCAACCCCCACAATCGCGTTGCTGCATTTGAGCATTCACCGACGAATCTACGCGACGGGAGGCAACTCATCCGGGGTCATGTTGGTCCGCTGTGTACGTGTTCAGCTGACTGCATAGTTCCCGCCTTGGTATGTCTTGTCTATAAATACCAACCAACCGCAATCTTCGCAATACTGGCCGCAGACATTATTGATGAAATGGGAGTTCTGCAGCAAAAATGTGCAGTTTTCGTGGTGATTCCATAGCAGACCCTACCCCTTCTCCGCCCTGAACTCTTCGTACAACGCCAGCGGCTGCGTCATCGATTCGTCGATTTCGGTGACGGCGAACCGCACCTGCACGGTCCGTTCATCCCCAACGCGGAAGTCATCTCCGAACAACGAGAGGTAGAGCGGGTTCTGGTCCCTGAACGGGTCCTTCATGTTTTCGCTCTGGTACCCGCTGATGACCGCGTAACAATCCTGAGGCCTTGACATCAGTACCCCTGCAACGCCCGTTTCCAGGTTCGCGCTCATGATCACCGGCGCTTCAAAATACCGTTGTGGATTCCACTGATAGAGGCCCCAGATCCGGTCCCATCGCCCGTCGGTAGACCGGCGCGCCGCGTGCTGGTCCCTCGAGAATACCAGTCCCGTTCCCACGAAAACATCGTTCACTTCCGGCGCGATCCATCGCGCCTGATCGGCCGGAATATCGAACGGACTGCCCTGGACATACACGCACGGCCGCAGGGACAGGTCGAAATAGTTGGAAAGGAACACTTCATAAGCCGGGTACGGCCAGTTCGATTTCACGGTAATGGACAGGTCCACTGCGTTGGGTTCGACGACTTCGTACCTCGCGGTCATCTCCGCCTTGTGATTGTCCGTGGGCGCCCAGTGCACGTTGATGGCATTGCCCTCGGCCGTAATGCCGCGTTCGTTCTCGCGGGCCTGCCCCATGCAGTGATTCTGTGAAAACATGAAAAACAGATTCAGGAGGTCGTACTTCGGGTGTACCACCTGCGCGCCCGACGATTTGTGCGTCAACTCCTTGATTCCATGACGGTCCCCGTCCGGTTGGATGTAGCCCGCCATCTGCTCCGTCTCGAAGTGCCAGACGTCCTGTCCGGCATCGTGCCTCAGCGCCATTTCAACGCCTCCCTTCAGAAGGACAATCCTGTTTCAGTTGCGCGCCGCCTCACCTGATCTCGATACATCTGGAAAACCCGTACGGATGGACCGGGAGCAGGGGGCCGGGCATCGGCGGCGAATCCCGGACAATCGTCTGCCTGGCAGGCGCCTCGTACCCGGCAATCCAGGCCTTTACCGTCAGTGCATCCAGGTCGTCGCCGGTAAGATCCACCGTTACCGATGCCCATCCGCTGTCGTGAATGTTGAAAAGATAGTCGTCACGTTCCCTCGGGCCCACGGGCGGCAGGAACCTGGCCGAGCCGTGGCTGCTTCGGCCCTGCCGGTGGATGCGCTGGGTCACGTACGAATATCTTGAAGGCACACCCTTGTACCGCGACCCGCCGGCGCGGACACCCACGCCATCCAGCACTTCCTCCGGTCCGAGCAGGACAACCTGCAGTTCCGGACGTTCGAACCGGTGCCCCACCGCGACGTACCACTGCATCCTGTGGGTCCCTTCGTTGAGTTCATCGCAGGTTGTCTCGGCTGAGAGACCGGGGATCTGCATATCCGGATGCACCGCGGGCCCCACGTCAGCCGTGAGCCGACGGTCCCCTGGAAACAGGTATTCACACCCGCCATCGCGCAACCGCGCCATGAACGGCGCGTCCGGTATGGGCGAGACGTCCTCCTGTCCGTCGGCATAGATCTTCAGCAAGCGGACTTCGTTCCCCAGCAAGGTTACGGAACCATCGAGGTCCTGCCAGAAGGGATAGACCTGCCGAATGGTTTCCGGCGCATACCCCAATCCGAGGTCCGCCCGAAGATCCACCGTTTGGGGCTCAACCGATGGATTGCGTAGCAGCAGCCAGGCGTTTCCGTCCGAAGGATGCAGGAAGCCATAGACCTCGCCGAAGGCCGGATTCCCCAGCGCCATCCGCGTCTCCTTCGTGCCCAGTCCGTCGGCGTTGAAACGCATCCAGTCCATCATCGCCTGCAGTTGTTCCGCCCGGTTCTCTCTGAGGCTTTCGGGATTTATCGGCATCGGCATATAGGTGGCGCCGCGGCAGGACGCCAGCACGAGATTGTCCAGCCACGTATGGGGCGGATCGCCGAACGCGTTGGTCAATGCCTGCACGAATTCGTGATTGTCGTACGCGTCGAAGAAGATGGGTGTCTCCGCCTTGCGCATGATCTGATAGTAGACCGTGTCCCGGTGCGTCAGAGCGCGGTCGCGCTGGGTGCGGGACGGCCACGACGCGAATTCGCAATCTCCGGAATGTATCAGCCACGTGTGGTTCGCCAGGCACAACCACCACGGGCTGGGCCACCACCCGTTCCGTGTCACCAGCCCGGGATTGATCGCCCGCAGCCGGCGGTCGATCCGATTGAACGCGTTGATCGAGGCCTCGCGCATGTGATGTGGCGTGGGTAGACGTTCCTGGAAATCGGGATGGGTCGCGCACTCGTTGTCCCAATCGATCTTCAGATGCACCGTCCCTACGTCCCTCACCAGCCGCTCCCAGCGCTGAGCTACGGCCTCTTCGAAGGACGGTTGCGCCATGACTACGAAAGTTCCGCTTCCATAGGAGCCGGGCCCCTCGCCAACCCGCCAACCCTGTTCCTGAATCCAGTCGGTGTCGAAACCCACCGGACCGTTGTGCGTTATCCACAATGCCAGCGAAAATCCCTTCTGTTTCAAGTCTTCCGCAAACGCGATGAGCCGCGAATCCTCCTCATCGTCGCCCTTGTGCCTGTAAATGGTCTTCCTGTCGAACCAGCCCGCATCAAACGCGAGCGAGTCCGGCTTCAGGCCCAGTTCCGATACCGCATCCGCATAGGCCTGGTTCATATCGAACGAGTCGAGATACTCCCGGTTGCCCAGATAACGCACCGACCATCCTACGGAGAGATGGAAAATCGGCTTCGACAGCCGGGGGAGACGGATCTGCCACAGATAGTCCATGAACGCGTCTCGCACCGATCCATGACGCTCTGCCGCGCCGTAGACCGCGGTGTAGCTTTCAATGCGTCGTTCATCGTCCCAGACCGGGTGGTGGAAGAGTTCCAGCCTGTCGCCCGGAACCACAAACCCCACCGGATGCTCGAGCCCGACAAACCAGTCTCCGGCCCATACCGGATACCCGCAACCCGGAACTGGCGGAGCGTACGAGTTGAGCCCGGTCTGTTCTTCCGCGTCAGGCCCGCCCCGGACGCCGTATCCAACCCGTCGAACGGGCCCCGGAGGACTTTCCTGTAAATCTACCCAGAGCCTGTCCGGCGTGGGCGCGCCCGGACTGTCCGGGGCCTCGAGCGTCAACTGCTTCCTGAACCAGGGATCTTCTCCTTCGATCCAGTACCGCACCCGGGCCCGAATGCCGGTCGTTTCGTGCCGATAGTCGAACACGACCTCGCCCGTACCGGCCTGCATGCCGGTCTGTACGAAGAGGTCCGCCGGAATCTCCACTTCGCCCAGCCGGATCATGAATGCAGGAAAGTCAAAGTTACGGCTGATACCCGACCGGCGATTCTCCACCTGGAGACTTTCCCCATCCCATTTGAGGGAAAGGGCGCTGTTTTGAAGCATACATTGCTCGGTCACGGAATTGTCTCCTCGTGTTCTGGCATGAAGTCAGATTGCGGAATCTCAGTTGCCGAGTCGTTTCGGCAAACTCAATGAACGCGAATCGGTAAGGCGTTGGAATCCCCCCACCGCATCAGCCGTCGCCGGCCATTAGACCCTTCGACAAGCCTGGGGACCGGCTCGGCTTCTGCGACTCCCCCTCGAGGGGGGAGTGATGCCGTTGGACGCGTCGTAAACCTGCCTTTCATTCTGGGCGTAGTCTGCCTGATCATCCGTCTCGCTATCCGATACGTATAGTCTGCCCGGGGTCGATCGTCCGCTCCTCGCCCGCATCTTCACCGCTCGAAATCGCGACCACCTGTCGGTCGGAACCCGTGTTTGTCACATAGATTCCGCCGTCCGACGCGATCTCGGCGCTTACATCTCCATCCACGCGCAGCGAGTGCGTCGCGGCCAGAAGGCAGGCGCTCACGCTGTTGAGCGGTAGGTCATACCGTACGGTATCCCCATTCGCAATGACCGTAGCGCCCGCGTAGACAACGATTCCCACGGACCTGGCCCGAGCGAACCCGCACATCCTGCGGTTGCCGGCGAAGTTGGCGGCCGCGAGGTAGCCGTCGGTAACCAGGCACGCGCTATGATCCGGCCCAGTCAGGACGTCGAGACAACTGGCGGACGTATCCTCGTGGGCCTGCTCGGGAATTACCAACGCCGCCAGGGCGCCGGCATCGTCGCCGGCTCGCAGCGACCTTTCATGTTTCTGGTGCGACAGCGTGAGATCATCCGCGATCGCGCGATAGGGCTTGTAATAATGTCGATTGAGATAAACCCCGTCGCCCGTACCCGAAAACACGATACCCAGCCGGTCGTCGATATTCAGCCAGGCCGGTCCGCCCAGGCGATCTTCGATATCGTCCTCTTCGCGATCGCCGAGCCAGCCCCGGTAGTCGGTCGACCCGTCGGGCCGGTAGAGAGTGCGGACGCCTCGGCAGTTCGGTTCAAGTCGCGGGAAGTGTTCATTGGTAATCCGCAGAAATCCCTGGTCGAGGGATTCCACCGTCAGGTCTTCGAGGGCCGTGAACCGCTCGAATGAAAGGGCCCGTCCATCGGGCAGGCTGGCGAAGAGTACCTGCTGCCGCATTGACTCCTGGCACCGGTCCATGACCATCGCCGCGGCAAACCCGTCGTCACAGTCGGTCACCCGAACCCGCTTGAGTCGATGGCTGTCCGGTCGCCCCTTCACCACCGGCCTTCCCAGCCAGCTATCGGAGCAGGGCGCGACCGTATAGATCCCCTCCCGGGTCAGTGGCATTGCCATCACGGAATTCCGCCACGATAACGAAGTCTGCCCCGTCGGGTGCCGGTGGTGGACGAAACCCGCGTGCGGGTATTCTCTGACACCGGCCAGTCGTCGTTCGAGCTCATGTTCCGGGGTGGGCTGCGGCCCCGGCCCGAACATCCGGTGAAACACGTACTGGTGTGCAACCGCGCCGATGGTGACTTCCCGCATGATCATGGGGTCCTGCTGGTCGTGCGCCCGTTCGGCGAAA